>NVRW01000078.1 GCA_002400975.1 Flavobacteriales bacterium
ATGTTTCTGACGGACTTACAACACCTGTATTTTTTGATGGCTTTGAATCCGGAAACATCAATACCTGGGCGAATGAATCGGGAGTGTATACCAAACAGGTAACGGGCAGCAATCCCTTCCAGGGAAGTAAAGCACTTGAACTTTTTGGAGCATCCGGGGTTAATCTCGACGGCATCAGTCATACTTTTCCGGTATCCCAGCCAACAGATATTAGTTGGTACATGAAATCAACCACAACCAATAATGTTGGTGGATTTGTGGTAATCGGGAATAACCCAGTGTTTTGGAACGACGGAATATGYTATATCTATCAAGCTTCCAACGGKCAGTTCTATTTGAATAACGGGTTTTAYGGGGCGACCTACGCAGCTGACACMTGGCATCGGRTTGAGCTYCGAAATATCAATTGGACAGCCAAAAACTTCGATATTTATGTGGATGGTGCCCTTATYGTTACAGGYATCGCCTTTAGAAATCCGGCACTAAATGACATTAATGAAGTTCATCTGTACAGTTGGAATTCACCRGATGTGGCKAGTTATGACAATATTTTAATTGGGAGTTCGCCYGTAACATGGGTAAATGCGGATGTSGCCATCGAYACGGTACCTCCAGGTGATAGCGTGATTGTCAATCTGGAATTCAATAGTTGYGGRGARRGTGATGGTGTRCATTATGGAAATATTGTYATTAACAGCAATGAYCCTATATCGCCTGCTGATACAGTTGCAGTGGTCCTCACCATCATTGGYGCACCWGATGTAGATRTTGYWCCKGGCTGTTTGGATTTTGACACAATAATGGAGTTCACSACRGCCGTGGATAGCTTCACYATATTCAACAATGGTTGTGACACACTTATCRTYACGGACGGGAATAATAACCTGAGTGAATTTACGCTGAGTGATACGAGTGGTTTTCTAATTCCCGGTGACTCAATGTTGGTTRCGGTCACATTCGCTCCRTTGTCCCCTGGACTATACAATGACACCATTACCATTTTCAACAATGACATTGACACCACTATCTGTTTGGTTGGCTTTGTACTGGCTTCTCCTACTTTAACTACCAATCCGGATTCTATTGCGGTTACCATCACCAGCTGTTGCGATTCAGTAGTTGTGCCTGTTACAATTTACAATACBGGAGCTGCAGATCTGATTTATACGCCCACYGTTGGTAAYGGCATCGGTGGCGGCTCAGTTCTAACTTACTCAGAGTCCTTTACCAGCGGTGCCACCTACTGCCCCGGATCTCCACAGTTTGACAATTGGGTAAATTTCCGGGCTCAGCTGGATACAAATTTATATGAGTATACWCGTGTTACCATCAGAGGCAGCAATGATATGGTWGGACGCAGCTGTACRGACCCRGTCATGGTTCAACAGATGGCTGGATCTCTYAGAGATGCCATTGCCGGYTCMTGGAACGCRTGYGATGGAAACAATTGGCGGATTGGTTTGGGCTGCGGTGGGGGTTGTGGTGCACCTGCCAATCAGATAGTAGAATTTAATGCRAACGGTWCAGTATGCGCATGTACMACCCCSGGATATATGTTGCGTGTGGCCATTGCAAACCTAAACTGGGGAGGTATTAATGGTCCTACCTGTAGTGCCCCAAGCCAAACAATAATGGTTGAATTTGAATTCACCAACTACCTGACGATATCTCTGTCTGGACCAGATACBATAGTTCCGGGAGATTCAACCGTCTTCAATGCCACTTTAAGTTCCTGCAATTTGAACAGCGGGGTCTACCTCAAYGAAATCATTCTCACTTCCAACGACCCRCAGAACAACCCAGAYACGATTCCSGTAATTATGACGCTCAGCGGACCWCCTGATATAAATATTGCACCTGGCTGTTTGGATTTTGACACAATAATGGAGTTCACGACKGCCGTRGATAGCTTCACCATATTCAACAATGGTTGTGACACSCTCTTCATHACGGATGGAAACAATGTATTGCCAGAGTATWCGCTTAGCGACACGRCGGGATKTATACTTCCGGGAGATTCTAYSTYGGTGATTGTAACCYTTGCACCATTGAATTCSGGAACCTATTYAGACACCATTACTATYKTAAATAATGATGTTGATACTACCTTGTGTCTTGTKGGGGTMGCGCTTGAAAGTCCAACTTTAACGTTCAGTCCGGATTCYATTGATACYGCAAGTGTTACTTGTTGTGATTCRATCATTYTTCCRGTRACSGTGTACAATACCGGAGCTGCCGACCTGATYTACACACCYGGATTGGTTGGATATGACTCCACCAGTCTTATTGTGTTCAATACAGCGGGCGAAACTACGGTGCACAATTTTGCRAATATTTCRTCTGGTCCCAGTGATTCCYTGTACGTAACGGTGACCATTCATGGAGATTTGAATASCGTTAGTGAATTTGCAGATCTGATTATTGAAGGCACCTTCATTGCCCAACTGAATCCAACTTCAAACTGTGTAGACTGGACCTATAATTTCGCTTTTGGCGGCGCTCAGCTTGCGGGCTGGTTGGCTGACGGCACCCTTTCAATAAGTGTCGACAATAGCATAGGRGTTTCCGGCACCACTTGCGTAGGAAGAAAACATCAGGTAAGRGCCCTTATACCGGCAGCATCCTGGRTCTCCGTTGTRTCCRTTCCTGATACCATTCTCCCAGGTGAYTCTGCAACCTTTAACGCCAYTTTGAGTTCATGTGGTTTAAGTACAGGAACCTATTCCACRTTTCTGGAATTAACATCCAACGATCCACAAAAYCCCRTCCAGCTCATCGATGTAGATTATAACATTTTTGGGTATCCCGTTATCGGGCTGTCTGATACYTGCCGGGATCTTGACACYATTATTGAATTGACAACACGCGTGGATTCATTTTATGTCTTGAATACCGGATGCGACACGCTGTTCGTTTCCGATGCGAATAACAATTTAGCTGAATACACGCTGAGTGATACGGCSATTTTYGTTACRCCSGGRGACAGTGTGAAGGTATATATAACATTTGCTCCCCTGGCCCCSGGACTGTTTGAGGACACTATAACTCTGTTAAATAACGACACVGTAATTTCCCTGTGCCTTACCGGGTTCGCTGTGCCCCGACCAACAATTTCTTTCGATCAGGACTCSATCGATATTACTGTGGTGGGATGCTGTGATTCAGCCTCAGTTCCCATAAAGGTRTACAAYACMGGTGGATCDGATCTAACCTGGTCACTCTCAGTAGGCACYACAATTTCTGATGACTTTGATCCTGGTGTTGATGTAAGYATCTGGAGCAGTTTTACAGGTATAGCGAGTACTACTTGTGGTTCTGTAAGTGGAAATGCTATGTTCTTCACCGACAACACAAACAGACATGCCACAACGGTGGATATGAATGTTGCTCTTGGTGGCAACATCCAGTTCTACCTGAAAATTGCRGAGGTAACATCCGGTGGATGCGAGAACGCWGATCCCGGTGAGGAAGTTGTGCTCGARTACTCAACCAATGGTGGTGGTAGCTGGACGAATATAACAACATTCTCTACCGTTGGATTTGGGAGCTTYACCCTYATCAACCARGCYATTCCRGGACCTGCTCARACYGGTAGYACAAGATTCAGGGTCAGGCAACCTGCCTTCTCAGGATCTTGTTGTGATCATTGGGCAATTGACAATCTTGTAATMGGAGCAACCAGYAATTGCACGTCRTGGATGTGCTTTAATCCAGACACGGGAACGACAGCTGCYGGTGATTCCTCTACKGTGATCTTTGACTTCTCTACCTGTGGCTTATGGAGYAGCATTAATCTTGCAGATGTTATCGTATTCTCAAATGATCCATTAACGCCGGTGGACACGATCGCGATCACGTTTGAGGTAGATGGCGAGCCCATCATCAGTATCTCAGATACATGTTTGTATATGGACTCTATTGTTGAGTTATCRAGCTTCCAAAATTCCTTCTCTGTGAAAAATGATGGCTGTGATACCTTATTCTTAACGGATGGAAACAATTTRTTACCTGAATTCACGCTTAGCGAYACTTCTGCTACATTGCTGCCCGGAGATTCTATCATTGTCACCGTAACATTTTCACCGACTTCACCGGGGTTCTACCAGGATACAATTGACCTTATCAATAATGACACTGCCGCATCCATCTGTTTATATGGCTATGGCTTTCCAAGGCCAATTATAGCMGTTGATTCAGATACAATTGCRGTTGTAATAACGCTATGCGATGATACRGYATCYGTTCCAATTACRGTTTATAATACAGGRCTTAGCGATCTGGTATACAGCATTGACACGACYGGTTATCTCATTACCACRCTRTCTRTYATTACAGACACAATAGTACCGGGAGATTCAAGTATTATCAACGTTGCTATTAGTTCRSTGGGACTRATAACSGGTAACTTCAGYGAYACCCTGKATATTRCCTCCAATGACCCAGTGGATAGTCTGGTCACGATTCCAATTACATTGACTTTTCAAGGGTATCCAATTATTACMWCYTCRGATACYTGYGTGAATTTTGATACAATCCTGCAATTCACAAGCACAACACGACAATTTACMGTTTACAATACCGGATGCGAYACACTATTTGTAGACAGTATTGTYAATGTCCTGTCCGAATTTACSGTGGAYACGGGATTATTTATGTTGGARGCYGGAGATTCRATATTAATAACCGGCACTTTTTCCCCTTTAACSGTAGGTTCATTTATAGATTCCTTCAGCATCTATAGCAATGATAGCTTGTTGCAGGTTTGCCTGGTGGGATATGTAATTCCACCACCGATTATCTCGGCACTACCAGATACGATTAAGATGACGGCCACATTCTGTGATACTTTGATTTGCACGCCACTAACAGTTTACAACACCGGTGGCTCAGACCTATATTATACGGTCGATACVTCGAGCTATGTTTCCGCYTATGATGGCTCMGGTGATTACATCCTGATTGGTGATGATCCRATATTTGATGTTGTTACATTGACAATAGAAGCCTGGGTRTATTCGGGCAACTTTACTCAAAATGGATTCATTTTTGAAAAAGGTCCGGTCAATTCGCAATATTCGCTGTTCTTCGAAGGGGCCAATATCTGCTTTAGAACATATCCTGTTGGTGGACCGTTTGACARCCAATATATCAACGCTRCCTCRATTGGAATAACGAATGGCAAATGGCACCATATTGCCGCGACCTATGATGGATCATTTAAGCGGGTATTYGTTGATGGTGTTGAGCGAGCAACCCTTCCTTATRCAAAGGTYATTAGAACSGGTCAGTTAGGTCAGATTATAGGTGCTTATGGAGCAACCGGCCCAAAAGCGTACTATTTCAACGGTGAAATTGATGAAGTAAGGGTTTGGAACGTTGCAAGAAATCCTGCGGAAATTGCGCAAAACATGAACAACATACTCACCGGCAGCGAACCTGGCCTGATTGGATATTGGAATTTTGATGATCAAACTGCGGGGGATCTTACTKCRAATAATAATGATGGTGTGTTGACAGGCAATGCGGCGATTGTATCAAGTGGGCCAAATGTACATTACTACATAGCTTCACTTGCTTCAGACACCGTTGCTCCCAGTGATTCATCGGTGATTTCCCTGTGTGTAGATGTATCTGTCTATAATCCCGGAACCTATATAGATACGGTTTTCCTCGCATCCAACGATCCGCTGCTACCAATGCTTAAAGTACCGACAATCCTGACAATTGAACCGGGGCCATTGACACCGGTGTCCAATGATTCAGCTATCTGCTTTGGTGATGTAAACCCAACCTTTATTGCTTCGGGTGACACAGGAACCAGCGGCGATACTATTTATTGGTTCAGYGATCCGGCACTTACCATTGGGGTCGATACCGGAAATAGCTTCACYCCTGCTGATGTAGCGGTAGGAGCRTATGTTTATTATCTGACTTATRCTGTAAATGGATGCAGTAGTTTGCCCGACTCAATAGTATTTACGATTAACTCCGGGCCAACTGCCCCRGTRRCGGTTGATACGGGTTCCTGTTTTGGAGATCCRGTACCCGACCTCAGCTCTACCGCTGGTAGTTTTATTTTATGGTATGATGACSCAGCCTTGACGAATCAGGTATTCACYGGTCAGGTRTTTCCCACAGGCCAAACTGCRGTAAACGTTTATACATATTATGTTGTTGATAGCATAGCTGGTTGCCCAGCCAGTCCGTCAGATACGGTAACCTTGACCATTACAGTTTTACCGGCAGCTCCAATAAGCTCTGACACCATACTTTGTGAAGGCGATTCGGTTCCCAACCTKGTGGCAGTTGGAACCAATATCAGTTGGTATGATGATCCGCTCTTGCTTATCCTMTTGGCTGCAAATGACTCTTTGGTCACTGGTGAAACAGCAGGAGGTGTCTACGATTATTATGTAACTCAAAACCCTACAGGCTGTGCCAGCCTCGCGGATACAGTGATCTTAACCATTAACTCAACGCCTCCTCCCACCACCACGGATGCTACAATTTGCTTTGGAGATCCAGCGGCTCCTCTTGTTGCTTTAGGGGATAGTATCACCTGGTATGCWGACTCAGCGTTGACRGTRTTTGAGTACAGTGGWGACTCCTTGTTCCCAAGTGATGTAGCGGCCGGTATATATTCTTACTTCGCTACGGAAACAGATACAACCACAGGTTGTGAGAGCRCRGGTGATTCGGTRACCTATACAATCAATACCATACCGGYACCTCCKCTAACCTCAGATAMKTCCGAGTGCTTTGGCCTGCYGATGCCGGATCTGGTTGCTACRGGKTCAACGATTCAGTGGTAYAATACGATTCTGCTGGATACACTGGTGGGTTCCGGAAGTCCATTTGCAACCGGGGATACCGCGGTAGGACCGCACAAATATTATGTCACACAAACGGTGACCGGATGTGAGAGCCWACCTGATAGYGCTACACTAACSGTWGACCCAGTACCKGCAGCGCCTATTGCTRCAGATTCCACGATTTGCTTTGGAATGGCTACCCCTGACTTCATAGCCATTGGTGCCAACATTCRCTGGTACAGTGATGCCGGCTTGACAATYYKGGTATTCAGCGGCGATACATTTGTTAGCGGTGAGAYAGCTGTAGGTGCCCATGTATATTATGCTGCCGACAGTGTCGCCGGTTGCGAAGGGTTGGCCAGCACGGTGACGATRRCTATTACAGCTCCCCCWGYAATCCCMGTGGTGAGTGATACKACAATCTGCTTTGGGACCCCGACGCCAGACTTGATTTACGTTGGATCCAATACRCAATGGTATGATGACGYCCTGCTGACMAATCTGGTTGCAAGYRCTGATACTTTTGTKACAGGTGCTACMGCTGCGKCTATATACACCTATTATGTTACGGATAGTACAGCCGSATGTCCTGAGAGYGTTGCGGACACCGTTACACTTACAATCAATGGCATTCCGGCRATGCCTGTTGCCAGTGATACTTCRATCTGYATTGGWGAYTCTGTACCGRRTTTAATCGCRATTGGAATTGGASTGGARTGGTATGCYGACACCTTGCTTGCTCCGRTAATATTTACGGGTGATACRTTTGCTGCTCCTGATACATTGCCCGGTATTTATGATTACTATGTTACCCAAACCGTCGCCGGGTGCACGGGTCYGGCCGACACTGTTATTTTGGCCATCAACGCTACGCCTGCRCCAACCGGATCCAAYGTCGGGATATGTTTTGGTGACCCGGTTCCRGACTTAGTGGCAGTCGGAACAAATCTGACCTGGTAYAGYGATGTGTTACTGGAYACAYTKGTTTTCACCGGGGATTCGTTTGCCAGTGGYGATACCGTTGTGGGTGTGTATACCTATTACGTAAGAGATAGTGTCAACGGATGTCCGGGACCTKCTATAGCATTGACATTAACGATCAAYCTTGGCCTGACRGCAGCACCAACGTCGAACGATGCCACAACCTGCCTGGGACAGCCAAATCCAGACCTCGTAGCATTGGGCTCCTTCTTACAATGGTATGACGACACCAGCCTGAGTGTCGTGATTTTTACCGGMGATTCATTCCCBCCAATTGAYTCATTAACAGGCACCTATCCATACTATGTAACGGATAGYGTTCCCGGGTGCCCGGAAGGGTTACCAGACACAGCCACCTTGACTATCATTGCACTGCCRCTGGCACCAGYGGTGCAGGACACAACAATGTGTGAAGCAACACCTACAGCWGGGTTGATTGCGACCGGTTCTGGTATAATCAAGTGGTAYAGYGATGCGGGTTTAACCACGCTTGAGGGAATTGGTGATACCCTCTTCCCATTGGATTCTRCGCCTGGATCCTATGACTATTATGCGGTAGATAGTGTGGCCAACTGTGTAGGCCCATCTGATACAGCCACATTGACCATCCTGCCAATTCCTACAACGCCGGTYGTAGCAGATCAAACKGTTTGYATMGGWAYACCGGCACCTGATTTTGTCGCTACCGGGTCAAATATATTCTGGTACAGTGATTCGGCGCTAAGTATYCTGGTAGCTGTGGGCGAYACGTTTACCCCAGGTGATACACTCGTCGGAGTTCATGATTATTTCGCTACCGATAGTTCTGCAGGATGTTTCTCCTTGCCGCAGCTCGTGTTATTCACGATTGAYGGWGCMTCACAAATTGCCATTTCAGATACTTGCTTCGATTTTGGTGACGTGATTGAGACTACCACCAGGTCTGACACACTTGARTTCTACAACAGCGGTTGTGACACACTTCTTATCACATCTGTCACGAATGGATCGCCAGAATATACTGTTAATACYGGCACGCTTGCYATTGCACCYGGGGATACGGGTCTGTTGATTGTCACATTTGCACCATTGGCTGCGGGAACTTATATGGATACTTTGTTAATTACCAGCAATGCGTCTGACACTTCTGTATGTCTCACVGGTGTTGGATTGGGCGCTCCGATAATTGCCAATGCMCCGAATAACTTTAACCTGACATTCACAGGGTGTTGTGATTCKACCACCTTGCCAATCATGGTCTATAACACAGGTYTGAGTAAYCTCATCTATACSATTGGATCTGACAGCTCATGGATCAGTTTCTCAATAAGCAACGACACKATTGTACCAGGTGATTCAACTGAGTCCTTCGTCACGTTCGATGGATGTAATATCAGCCCTGGAAATTATACGGCAAATATCTACTTGAACTCGAATGATCCGGCCAGTCCATTGGATACTGCGTTTKTAGCGTTGGCAAAAGACACTTTGCCCAATCCGCCGGTTTCATCCAAYATYGCTGTTTGTTTTGGTAATCCAATACCGGACTTCACGGCCACAAGCCCTGACGATAGCATTGTTTGGTATTCTGATGCAGGGTTGACCCTRCGCTTATTTGAGGGTGATACATTTACTGCTCCYGACATCSTGGTGGGCGTATACACRTAYTACCTCACTGCCTGGCGGGATAGCTGTGAAGGATTGCCCGACAGTGTACAACTGGATATTTCCCCTCCCCCTTCAACTCCAKCTGTYCCAGATACAAGTGMGTGTTTTGGGTACCCGGTTCCSCCACTTGTTCACGCTGGCACAATAGTGCAATGGTTTGATGATACTGCAATGACSAATATTGTATTTGCAGGAGACAGTTTTGTATCCASTGATACTGTAGTTGGAGCCTACACTTACTTCGTRAACGACAGTACACCGGGATGTCCWATAGGACTGGCRGATACTGTGGTATTGACCATTGATYCTACCCCGGCTGCTCCGGGTGGAAATGATAYKACCATTTGTTTGGGTGAYCCGGTGCCAGATCTCATCGSCACGGGTGTSAACCTCAAGTGGTATGATGACAGCACGCTGCTGAATCAGGTGTTTGCAGGAGATACGTTTGTCTCYGGTGATACCGCTATYGGCRTAYACCGGTACTGGGTAACTCAAACCGATACGTTGGTCAATAGCTGTGTGAGCTTCTCGAATGAGATMATTCTGACAATYAACGGAATTCCCGCAGCRCCMAACCTTGCSGACACRGCAATTTGCCTKGGCAATGCAATTCCCGATTTTGTGGTATCAGGCTCCAATATTATCTGGTATGATGATGCKGGCTTGACCAACATTATTGCAACYGGGGATACSCTAACCACMACTGACACGGTAGCTGGCCAGTTCACCTATTACGTAACGGACAGCGTTATGGCGTGTGTAACGGGACCGGCAGACACGGTGGTCTTTACCATCAATGCATTCTCTCCACAACCTGTGGCGATTGACAYGAGCATTTGCTTTGGGTCTGCTTCACCCMTTCTGGTTGCCAATGGAACGAATCTTMAATGGTACGATGATTCWYTGTTGACAAATRGTGTATTTAACGGKGATAGCTTCCCTGTTGCAGATACTGCRGTAGGAACACATACGTACTATGTCACGGATAGTTTAGCYGGTTGCGCACCGAGCTCTGCTGATACAGCCGACTTTGTTATTGAGGTTGTACCAGGTGCGCCTGTCACCGCCGATGTTGCGATTTGTTTTGGCACCCCCGCTCCGGATATGTTTGCAACGGGYGTGGTGAATAACTGGTACGATGATTCATTGACCGGAAACTTACTTTTTACAGGCAATCCATTTAACAATAATGATTCTACAGTAGGCAATCACATCTATTATGTGACACAAGTTGACTTGTCGGTAAACGCTTGCGAGAGCCCCGCCACCATGGTTACTTTGGCTATCAACGCCATACCTGCTGCACCGGCTGTATTCAACGTTTCGGTTTGTGAAGGCAGTACAATGCCTGCTCTGCTAGCAGTTGGCACAAACATACTCTGGTACAGCGATTCTGCCTTACTGATAAATGTTGGYKCRGGRAAYACYYTRGSSGTTTCGGATACTGCCGCTGGTACTTATGACTACTTTGCYACAGAAACSGTATTGGGTTGTGTGAGTCCAGCTTCTACGGCTATTGTGCAAATTGATCCTACTCCAGCTGCACCGATAGCGGTGAGTGACACAGCTTGCGAGGTAAGTGCCACAGGGATTCCYGATTTATTTGCGGTTGGAACAAATCTCACYTGGTACGATGATTCACTATTGAMCAATGCTGTTGGAACSGGYTCTTCCTTCGATCCACCTGATACCGTTGGAACCTATACATACTATGTAACGGATAGTCTGCCGGGATGTCCTGGCCCTGCYACCGAGGTATCATTGGTGATCAATCCTGTTGCYACTGCGCCTGTGGGAGTGAGTATGACAGCTTGTGMCGGACAGGTCATTCCCGACCTGACGGCTATTGGTATTGGCTCTGACCTGCGGTGGTACAGTGATCCTACKCTGCTTATCCAGRTGGGTTCAGGAAGTCCCTTCACAACRGGGGAGACTTCTGCTGGAGTGTATACTTATTATGTAGTTGAGTATGCTCCCGGTTGTGTTGCGGGGCCTGCTGATACTGTGACTTTGACGATTAATCCAACACCACTTGTAACATTAAGCAACTATACCCTGATTATTCTGCCGGGTGAAACGGCCACGGTAACCGCCTTTAATGCTTTGTCGTACGTGTGGACGCCTGCTGCCGGATTGAATACGACAACGGGTTCAACTGTACTGGCAAGTCCTTCGGTTACGACGCAGTACACGGTAACCGGTATGAACAACTTTGGTTGCTCTTCGGATGCCAGCGTATGGATCATTGTTGATGATGGCACCTCTGTGGGTGAAATTGATTTTGTTCAAAATGTTCAGGTATTTCCAAACCCATCCAGGGGTGCATTTGAACTGATCTTTACTTCCACTGTGCAAGATGCTATCGGGATCCGGGTCATGAATGCCATCGGAGAAGTAATCCTTCAGGAGGAGGCAGAATTATCCAATGGCAGCTACCACAAAACTTTTAACCTCATTGAAACGGCCACTGGAGTTTATTATATCCAGATAATTTCTGAAAAGGGATTGGTTACCAGGAAGGTGGTAATACTACAGGATTATTAGACTATTTGTTTTTTGTTCATTGTAGATAAAAGCTTCCGGGTCTTTTTAAAGATGAATTCTTCGGGTTTCCCAAATTGATGGGAATAGACCCATATGGATTAGTTGTGGGTAATTGGAAAATGAAAATACCAGGATTAATATTATTCATGACACTATCATCCATTGCCTTTGGGCAAAATGCTGAATCTCTGCGATTAACGTACAAGGGTTTAAAACAAGCATATAAAGGTCATTATGAAAAGGCTTTAAAGTACTTCAATGCAGCTGTTGTGGCAGATACAAATGACCGTGAGGCCCTTTTTAATAGGGGGGTAGTATTGACGGATTTGGAAAAGTATCAAGCTGGACTAAGAGACTTCCTAAAGGCGAAATCTAAAGGTGCCGACGACGCAGAAATATATTACAATCTAGGAGTAGCATATTATGGACTAAATCGACATGAACATGCAATTCTAAATTATAGGAAGGCTATAGAATTAGATTCGAAGAATATCGATTACCATATCAATTTGGGAGCAGCGCTTGGAGAAATTGAAAAATATAGGGAGGCAATATC
>NVRW01000007.1 GCA_002400975.1 Flavobacteriales bacterium
TGAAGCCGTTGTCATTGGTTTTAACGTACGTGCCGATGCAAAAGCGAGAAAATTAGCGGAGCAAGAAGACGTACAAATTCGTTATTACAGTATCATTTATGATGTTATTGAGTATCTTAATACCCTCATAGTGCCCAACAGCGATACCATACCCCTCTTGACCGTTCATAATATTACCCTCAATTATAGCACCAGTGGCAGGGGSTWGGTGACCCGGATTGGCTAAATTGATAGCTGTTCCCCCATTCAGGAATTCATTATTAGAAATAATTAGATTATGGCCCGGACTGCCATGCGCCTGGAATATCATTTTGCCAGACCACAATGCCGGYGCYTCTATTCTATTATCAAGAATTTGAATATCATCCGCTCCATTTGTTAGATGAATCACCCAGGCCCTTTGGAAACCATTTGCCAGTAGGCTCATTTTTCGGAATGTGATAAAATCTGCCCCATTAAATTGAATCACGTATCTGATCGTCACGGTCGTTGGAAAATTTAGYAATACAGCGGTATTGTCATTTTCATCTCCTTGAAAAGTAATCCTGTTAATAGCTGAGGCTCCGGAAATAGGGGGTATAATCAATCGCTCGGTATAAACACCTGGCTGTACATTAAAGGTCACAGAATCTGAAACTCCCTGTGCATCCAGGTCTGCAATCGCGGCAGAAAATGTAGGATAATCGCCACCCGAGCTTGCRATCGTATAGCTGCCTGCCAACTGGGCATTAGACAAGTGGTTTTGAAAAAGCAGAGCAAAACACAGTGTTAACGTTAATAATGTTTTTGTTTTCATAGTGAAGWAATTTGAGGCATCAAGTCAGGTTATTAAAGGCAATGAAACATACCGGTTTAAAATACTTGAAGGGTCGTTTTATGATTAAATGTTGTGAATGCCGGTGTATATGTTGTGAATAGGGTCTAAGAAATGTCTCAGTTTAAAAATTTTGGCGTTACTGTTCATCACCTTATATTCTTATTGCATATATCAACGTCTCCCGATATTAGATTTAGTTGAATTTTGGTTGGTACACAATTTTAGTACGGGCGGTCTGAGATTTGATCCTTGTACTGATAGAAACAAAAATTCAGGTAAGCTGCGGAAAAAATGCAAGGTCGCTGAGCGGCTCGTACTGAACGAACCTGCCTGCCGTTAGGCAAGAATCAAAACTAATGGCGCCCTGAGGCTCTCGAAGGGTGCTATTTAAAGGATTACTCGCTGCGCTCGTGATCCCTCCGAACCGTTCAGTGGATCAACCCCAAGGGCTCCGTTTCTTTGGTCTTTTTTATTTCCATGCTCGCACAAACAAGTTGGGAATAGGGGAGTACCTCTTCTTTCGCTCCACTCAAGATGTCGGTGATCCCTCCAAACCGTACAGGGAATTGAAAGCTGCCGAACCTTCGGTTCTTGCATCTCTCAATAAAAAAAGGGATCAAGCAAGCTTGTCCCTTTTCCTATTTTCGATCCGCCTTTTGGCAGCTTTCAATCAGTAAGTGAACCCGAAGGGATTCGAACCCCCAATCTCCGCATCCGTAGTGCGGTGCTCTATCCAGTTAAGCTACGGGTCCTTGAATTCTGTGCAAATGTAGTGCTTTCTGCGAACCTTCTTTTTGCCAGCTGCAATGGGGTAGTGGGGAAATTATTCGTCGGGTGTATAGTAGGTCATCGCAATGGGAAGAAACTCCTGGATATCGCTAATTCTCGTGTCGCTGCTGGGGTGGGTGCTCAGAATTTCTGGTGGTCTTGAACCTCCTTTAGCCGCCATGCGTTCCCAGAAGTCTACCGCTTTTTCCGGGTTGTATCCCGCCAGCGCCATAAATACCAATCCCATTTTATCTGCTTCCGATTCATGTTTTCGAGAATAGCTGAGGCTTCCAACTACCGATGCTGCACCATATGCAACCATGAAAAGATCCCGGGTTAGAGCGGGCTTCTGCGACATTGCAACGGCCAGTCCAATTCCGCCGGCCTGAAGTATAAGGAGTTGGCTCATACGTTCATTGCCATGTCGTGCAATTGCATGTGCTATTTCGTGGCCCATTACTACTGCCAGGCCCGTTTCATCCTCTGCAACAGGCATCAAACCAGAATAAACAACCACTTTCCCCCCAGGCATACACCAGGCATTGACCGTTTCGTCATCGACAAGATTGAACTCCCAGGTATAACCCTGAACACGTTTTGATTGTCCTTCTTTGGCAAGAAATTGCTCAACGGCAACCGACATTTTGGCCCCAACTGATTTTACCTGATCAGCATTGGATTTTCCGGCGCCAACGACCTTGTGTTCCGATAAGAATGATTTGTAATTGGTTAGACTCATCGACATCAGCTCGCTTTCAGGAAGCATATTCAGCTGCCTGCGCCCGGTAATTGGCACTTTAGCACATGACACCAGGAGAGAAATAACCAGGGCTAAAGAAAAAAATCTGAGCATTTTATGATGTGTTTGATAGGGGTTGCAAAGATATAAACGATTTCAAATACTGTGCCCGAATGTGCGTGACCCTTGAAAGTTTCTATGAGGCCGAAGGGATTTGGTATCAGAAGGGTACAATAGCGGCTAAAATCTATTCGGGTTCCGCATCAATGGTGCTCCTTAGGTATTCTTCAACGGAAATTATATCTCCATCGATAAAGACCACAATACTGGCGTCTTCGATTCCTCTGGACTGAACTGTTCTGCGCAGCTCTTCAGCTTCTTTGTATCGAATAAATTCACCGACCGTATAAATGGCCCTTTCAGCAATATTGTGAACCTCAATACCCAGGTCTTTTATGGAGATAAAAGTTGTTGCTTCATCAATGGCAACATCTTCATCCAGACCGAATTCGCCAATTTTCACCATGTACTTAGCCTCTACGGCGGGTTCTTCAACCGGAGGCGGGGGGGCTGGTTCTTTTTCTTTTTCCAGCATCTCTTCCTCTTCAATAGATAATCCGGGAGTAACATCAGGTGTAGTTGTCATTCTGGTTGGAGCCGGAGCCGGAGCCGGCATGCTTCTGGCTTGTGTAACTGATATTCTCTTGCCGTTATAGTAGGCGGTTACAAATGCATCCAAAATACCTTTGCCCACCACGATCTCTTTTCGATTGGATGCATCACTAAAACTGTTGAACCTACCGTGGCTGTATCGAATGTATCCATTAGAGGTCTTTACACTGTAAAGCTCGTTTAAATTAAATTTTTCGCCCACATTGAATGGCTTGGAATAAACTCCAACCTGTACCGTGTAAAACAGCTCAGTTATTGTAGCAATGTCGGTAGTACCAGGTACAGATCCTGATGTGGCTCCGGTACTGGAAGTAGCAGGCGTACCTGATGAAGTTTTGCTGGCTATAGGTTGAGGAATGGTCCCATCTTCCAACATTTTTCTTGCATCGGCAATTGAGACGCGGGCTCCATCGTAAAATGCAACCACGAAAGCATCGGGATAACCCATCCTTCGAATAAGGCCTTTGGCCTCATTGGCTGATGGCAACTTGCGGAATAATCCCGCCGAGTAACGGATGAAGCCCATACCTGTTTTCTCTCCCATGATCGGGTTGATGCCCTTAAATAAGTTTTGCGGTATCGGATTTCTAAATGCTCCAATTTGCACTTTGAACAATAAACCCGATGGAATTACAGGGTTAACCGGGATCGGATTCGCAGGTGTATATGATACGATTTCCTCGACAGCAAAAATATCTTCTTCCAACGGTTTGTCCACAGTAAGAGCACTTACGGCTGCAACCGTGGGCTGCGGACTGACAGTCTCAGATGAACTGGGTGTTTTATCACCTGAAGAAGCGCCACTCGTTGCAGGTGTTTCATTGAAACTACGGTTGATAGTTTCGCTGTTCGCCTCAACGTATTCGATATCGCTATTTCCAGAATCATCAATATAGAAATTCTCKTCTTCATTCATGATYGCGTCMAGGMTCTCTTCCGGGGATGCATYCRCAAGAGCTKCATCGCCYYYGGTARTGYTCGTYGNNNCTTCSCTSGACTCAGAGGAGGCACCSGTTGTCGGAGGTSTTGAAGAAGTTTCTTCGCGTGACTCTGAGGAAGACGGTGTCTGAGCCGAGGTAGTTGGGGGTTCTACGCTTACCACCTCACTGGCTGGTTCCATTTGGTTTGCTCGGGCCATCTCTGCATCAGCTGATGTTTCCAGTTTCTCCGCTTTTTCCAATGCGGCCATCATTTCATCGGGATCTTGAATCCTTTCTATACTTTCGTACAATCGCTTGGCCTCTTCCCGTTTAGCCTCACTTGATGCAGCCAATTCATCCGCTGTTCTGTTATCAGGACCAGTGGATACGGTGCTTGCAGGGGGCGTGGTTTCAGTTGCAGGTTCAATGTCTGYAGCGGCTGGCGCAGTTTCGCTACTGGGGTCTGTATCTGGACTCTCTATTGAAACCAGAGGTTCTGAGCTTGACTGATCGCCTGTGGAGCTTGAGGTTCGCGCTGTTTCCGATGGGGGCTCTTCCCCTAGTAATGCTGCAACTTCAGCATCAGATTCAAAATAAATATTTAGYGCTTCCCTTTGCTTGCTTATGGCCTGTGTTTCCAGKTCATTGGCCCTTTCAAGCYCGGCAGCAACTGCYTGGGGATCGTCTAAGGTWTCTGCATTGGCCCGGACCGTTTTTGCTTCTGCGGCCAGYGTMGTATATTCACCCTCGAGTGTATTGAGACTCTCCTTTTCTTCGGTCGACATTGGTCGGGCTGTTTGCACTGCTTCAAAAATTACTCCTTCGTATTGATAAAGTTCATGCAGGTGAATTGCCGCTTGTTGTTTTTCAATTGCTTGTCGCTCCAGGGCATCTGCATCTTTGAAGGCATCTGCCTTCTTTTTCGGATCATCCATTGCCTGGGCATTTGCTCGCAGCCCCCTGGCTTGAGTATAGAGATTGTCAGACTCCTCGTAAATCCGGCTTATTTCCAGCACTTCTTCTGATTCCATTGTGCCCAGGGATTTATTCTTCTCGGCRATTTCCCCTTTGTTYTCYTTATAATTCAGGCTATTGTTGATTTGCTCCTGWGYGGCAATCGMCTCTCCTTCCAGCTGATCTGCCTCCTTWAGCGCGGCTGATTTCTCATTGGSATCTTCAATGGTTTCAGCATAATTTCTAACTACCTGGGCCTGTTCAAATTTTCTGTTGGCTTCTGCCTGTTTATCACTGACCTCTGCTAGATCTTCAGCAGTCAGATACCGGTTGTTGGTGGTCAGGTTATCATATGTCGACACATTTGTTTTAAAGATGAGGGTGTTTATTAGCAATGTGCTTTCACTAGCTTTTGTTCTCTTATTTGCAGCAGCTGCTTCATATTTGGCAGCCTCCCTTAGGGCATTTTCTCTAAAGGCAGGATCAACGGTTTCAGCCTTCTCCCTGATAATCCTGGCCTGGATATCATAGTTATCTGCTTCTTTTTCCAGTTTTTCAACGGCAATGATTTCCTCAGCGATATTTTCCTCCGTGAGGATGGCATCTTCTACTGATTCSGGTGTGATATCATAGCTTTCTTCCGRCGTTTCTTCGCTAGCYGCRACAGATTYRGWRSKKGTTKSMSKTTCGGMRGATGTTGGCGGTTCGGCGGATGATTCGTCCGATGTTTCTTTTGTGTCTGTGGTGTTTGATACAATACTGATTAAAGGCTCCTCACTGCTGGTTTCTTCGGTACTGGATTTTGTTGAAGCGGTGCTTGCAGAAGATACCGTTGAACTTCCTGATGAAGTTAGAATTTCACTGGAAACTCCCTCCAGAAGATCTGCTTCTGATCTTAGCGCCTTAGCCTCAAGATCCAACTCCTGGGCATTTACGTAGGTAATATCCAGCTCAGATTCTGTATCCTTCTTTTCTGCTTCAAGTTCYTGAGCYTGGGCKWAAATYTCTTCTTTGATTACAGGATCCTTTGTTTSTTCAGCCTGCTCAAATAAGACCTTTATATCCGCATCCATTTCAATCAGCTCYTCCTCCATRTACTGGATCTTCTCATTCGCTTCCGCCGATTCAGTTTCCTTGGTTTTAGCCGCTAACTCCTTCTCTTGATATTTTTGAGCAACGCCGCTSGGATTGTTGTCAATGGATTGCACCATTACCTTTAACTCAATCARGAGAGGTATAGATTCATCCTCTTGATCATTTGCCACTGCAGCTTTGACTTTTTCCGCATTGGCGCTSGCTTCAGCTGCYTGTTGCTTTCTTGTTTCTGCKTCCGARGTCAATGTCTTGGCGAAATCAAAAGCCAGATCAGCCTCACTGTCCAATTTYATCGATTCCTTTTCCAGGTTAGCTGCTTTTTCCGTAGCTATCTCYTTTTGCTKTGCGTCTGAAATATTCTCCAACCKGGAACGGATMGCTTCAGCCTCAYTGGCCTTGGCAGTTGATTGATTCTTCTTCTCYCTTGCSACMTCAAATGCTATATCCGCCTCCTTCTGTATTCTGACTTCATCTTCCTTGATTTTAGCAGCGTACTCAAACCCCACACCAACGAGTTGCTCGTTGGTGAGATTTGTAAACGTCGCAGCCTGCATGGACTCAGAGGGGGTTGATTCAGATGAKGYCGTTGTTGACGTGGATTCAATAAAATCCTCYTCCTTGGCGTTCACTTYCAGATGGGCTTCCTCCAGGATCTCCTCCATTKCCAATTGCGGATCCGTATCYGTGACAACAGCAATTTCCGGTTCTCCTTCCGCCGTGAACCTACCAGGAGCTTCCTTGAGCCTTATCTTAKAAACTGAAATCTGTCCCTGTACACTCGATCTCTTTGACGAGAAGAATGCGGTTCGTTCATCGGCAGTTGGCAGATACAGGATGTCATCATCCGCAGAGTTGATGGCAAAATCAAGATTGACCGGTTTTGACCAACGGTTGGTTGAGGAATCGTATCTCGCTTTGAAAATATCATATCCTCCCATGCTGTTGTGTCCTTTCGAAGAGAAGTACAGCACGTTTCGGTTGGGATGCATAATGGGAAAATTCTCATCATATGCAGAGTTAATATAATCAGGGAGACGCTCGGCCGTTCCCCATGCTCCATCCGATTTTTTTAAGACCATGTACAGGTCCCTGTTGTCCCCACTGGTGCCGTAGCTTGAGTAGAAGAGCATCTTCGCATTCTTTCCCAGATAAACCAACGATTCCTCCCTCTTGTCAATGTCATGGGCAGTTTTGAAGTCATTGGGTTTAACCAGGATCTTTCCGGTTAATAGTGCCATGTCGTACGTTCTGAAGTATTCGGTCTCTTTGATATCCGTCTTACTCAAAACGGCTAATTCAGCCTTGTTGCGAAGCAGGGTAAGTCCATTTTCGCACATCTCAATTCGCCTGGCAACCTGGAGTTGTTGAATATCCTTTTTTGAGCCACTAGCTTTATATTTGTTATAGGCTGTTATCGCTTTCCTGAACTGATAGTTGAGATGGTAGGCATATCCCAGGTAGAAGTTGGCTTTTTTATCGGCATTTAGATTGCTCGTTACTTTTTCCAGGTAGGATATKGCCTTAGCCTTCTCTTCATCGGCATACAACATACAAACGCTGAATTTGTARTYRTAATTSAYATYKTYGGGRTRSARRCTMAGMARCTGTGARAASAGNGGGAARRSMGTWNATATAMWSTTCRTYTTKRAASARMTYWTCRGCYYGCTTMWKCAAYTCTTCCTCCGTATCATCAGGTATAGCAATGCTCAATGGCGCAAACGGCACAAGCAGTGTCGTCAGAGACAAAAATCGGATTAGTATCCACTTATGTGCACCTGTGCTCATCATATGATTAAACCCCGCCGCGGAATYGGATTTCTTATCAGTGAGAATCTGTTAAGAAATTAACTCGGGACAGGGTTATACTGTTGATTTTGAGTAATTCAGCTATCTAAATCAGTCTTCCTACGAATATAGTGCCTAAAAAGTTACCCTATATGGCCATCTGGGGGAAAAGCTGATCCGTTTGATCTRCAACTACGGCTCAGATTTACCGAACAAATTTGCTTTSGTTTCTTCCTTTCTCAATAAGCGYTCAATATTCTTCTGATGTGTTATAAGTACCAGAATTGCGATAATCAAAGAAAAAATGACCARCGAGGAAATRGTCGTTTCAAATACCAGAATCATCACAATWGGGAAGGCCGTYGCAGCAACCATGGAACTTAAAGATACATATCTGGTAGCGAGAAGTATTAATACAAAAACGCCCATTGAAGCCAAGGCAGCATTGGTATGYACAGCCAGGATGATTCCAAGCAAGGTRGCTATACCTTTTCCWCCTCGGAAGCCTACGTAGACGGGAAAAATATGTCCTAGCAAAGCTGCAATTCCCAAAGTAAGCTGTAAATCGATAAATGGCRCAGTTCCCGGAATTAAGTGTGTGATTCCAAGTGCATGCATTGCGGTGGCAATATTAACAGAAAGCCAGCCTTTACAGGAATCRATGAGTAGTACRGCTATTCCAGCTTTCTTGCCYARCACTCTGAAGGCATTGGTCGCTCCWGAATTGCCGCTACCGTATTCTCGCACATCAGTTTTATAAAAGATCTGGCCAATCCACACAGCAGAGGCTATGGATCCAAGCAAATAYGCTAGAAKCARTGCGACGATATTTATCAGGGAGATCATCTATCAAAAAGGAAGGCAAATATATGAATATCGGCYAAGATGCGATACGRTCGCGATTTGGAGATRTTTATGATCCCCGAAYTCTGTTGAGGAAGACCTTCTTYTTTCTGTCGGARGAAATGATGTACTGATAAGGCATACCGCCTTTTTCTRCGACCTTCAACTTTCGCTTAGAGGGCTTTTCTTCSTTAATAGGATTGTTGAAATCCTCATTCGWGGAAACAGCTTGCATTAATCCTCTCGAATASGWGAAGAAATACCAGCTRTCCTCATTTGGTTCCAGGTAGATRGTYAAGACATCYCCTCCTCGTTTCTTGCGAATTTCTACATAGCCCRTCACTTTCTTATTTATTTGTCTTTTGCCAATATTCCCAAYGCCAATAGGACCGGAKGACAAGTATGAKCYGGTRCTATCRTTCCAATACATTTTCAGTTCGGTGAAGACTATAGATTGCTCCAATTCCTCCGGAAATTTCTTGTATGAGCCAAGAAGATTGACTTCCGAGACCAATTTGTCGGCAGTTTCCTTGCCTACTAGTTCCATTAATCCACGTTCATAAACTGGTCGATCAAAATTAAGGGGCTCTAAATTGATGTCATCAATGAGGCTGACTGCCAGGGCCTTCATGGACTGGTCCGCCAGGAAGAAATCCACCCCTAAGATCAGATCTAATCCCAGCGAATCATCTTTCAGGAAGTAYTGGCCATTACCTGCYGTTGTTAGTTTGACCTGCCCGATATTCTCTCCAAATCCTATTTTACCTTCACCGTAAACAATGCAGCCATCCGTCTTTAGGCTAATATAATTGCCCGGTTGTCGGATTTCAATGAGTTTGTCCTTATTCGATATTCGATATTCCTTGGATCCCGGGTGATAGAACAAGAASCCTTCAGCTGTTATCATTGGCWCATCTYTTTTAGCGGCCAAAGGCGAGAGAAAAGTGGAATACACGTGGAAAGAGTCTTGGTCCAAAATAAGACCCATTGACAGTTTATCGTCAGTAAGGTTCAATGTCGTATCTGTAATKGGTATGTATATCTCTTCAGGRTTGATCGCTGTGTTGATCTGGAACCAATGGCTGATAATTTTCTCGCAAGTGTGAGATATTTTGCAAAAACCTTCAAAATTCAAATGTTCCYGRGTGGCTATCAATGAGGCTGTTCCAGAAAAGGCAAACTTCGGGCTRAGAGCAAAACTTGCTGTATCGCTAATCTCCCCACGAGCGTACGTGCGAATTGTCGTATCCACACCAATGTCACCAAAGTAGATGATTTGTTTTCGCTGTAATTCGTCAACGTAGTCGTATTTACCTTTGGCTTCGTAACTCTTCTTTCCCTGAATCTTTATCTCCGCGTCGTATATATTATGGTAGCGTGTCACAATATTGGCCATTATCTTAGCATTTCTTAATAGGTCTATTTTTGCCTTTTTGCGCACGACAACTTTACCACTGTCAGGGTATATCCTGGCATCTGCCACATGGATAAACTCCACTTGTTCYGCRGATATGACCTTGGAYTTTAGGTCATAGTTGGCCTTTTCGGCATAGAAATACAGCGAGTCTTGGTCAGGATGAGTAGAGGTAAAACGCGAACCCTTTAACACAACCTTCTCTCCACCTTCAATCACCGTCGAAACATCGTCAGAGCTAAGTGCGATGGCACCACCATCCATGTCCCAYGTGAACTCGTTTACATAGCATATATATTGGTTGGGCGGGAACTTAACCAGGGAACCACCAACATTTGATTTAAAGACTCCCCGGCGTGTAATAAAATCTACATTAGCCTTAACATTGTCGGTAGAAAAAGCAATTTCGGATTCCACGTCAGATTCCAGTTTGAATTCAGAGGTGTCCGCATCAAAGGACATGTTGCTGAATTTGATCAGGTTRCTTGTTAACCTGGCTTTAGAGAATCTTGCAAGACCGGAACCTTCCAGGCCTTCTGGTTTTAAGGCAATCCGACCATGCATSGTTGCCTCTCCYTCAAACATGTCCATTGGYTGYTCTTTATCATAYACAAACATTACATCSTTGGGGGGCTCCCAATGAATGAATACATTTTCYGCTRCYAMCTGWGGAAATTCAGTGGGGTCTGTCATTTKCTCAATTACATAACTCTGBGCATGGGCATTCATGGAATCTGGAAAAAACAATATRTCGTCGGCGAGGGCGGTRGAGTTCAGGTACTCTACAGTTCCATCTCCTTGCAAWCCTTTGTGACTTAGAGAGATTGAGCTGRTATAYTGNCCCNTTTCCTCCGTAAACTTCAAAGCCRGYATCAGGAGTAGGRCGTGTAAATCCCAAAGAATGATCGGGCATCACWGTAAGGCGTTCTTYAAAATCAGGGAATATYCCACCTGATACAAATTCGCCTTTAAGTGCAATAGATGCGGGATCAAAGTTGTCCAAACTRTCGATSGTGAATGGCTCSAGGTGAAAATAAAAGTTATCCCTCAGGTAGACACCCTTTTGGATAGAAGCACGCTGGTAGAACGTATAGGAGTCTTTTAAACTGTGAAAAATCGGATATGTAGGGGAACGTTTATACCCGGACTTRTTGAARGCTTTATCAACCAGYAGTTCTCCATTGATATACTCAAYYACCGTTTTRATAGGAATAATATCTCTGTTTCCTTCCTTGTTTACTTCTCCATATACGCTGAGTCTCAGGGAATCAACGTTTTTAAGGATGATCTTGAAATTGTCATATTCAAATGAAAACTGTCTTCCAAAGAAGTCAAATAACCCGGCGTGCACCTGTCCGGCAAACGTGAAATCCCGGTTTTTCTTCACAATRATTTTCTCTTTGGCTGGATAGATATAAACGTTTTGGGAGTCACTTAGGAAAATAYTGCGMACCCCATTTATATTGAGGTCATAATTGAGTAAATTGAGGCTTGCATTTACCTCATTCTTTGTATTCGATCTGAAATTGATAACATCATAATCTTGTTTCCCVGCATTGGCTGCCAGGTAATCAAACACTTTCTCCTTAACGTATACCCTGTCTTCYGCAAAGTCGTAAACAAGAAAGCCCATATTGGCCAGGTTCATGATCAACTGSCGTATATCCACAATTGGGAGTCTTAGAAATGCTGAAAATTCGTTCACGTAGAATTCGCGCGTATCTTCATTTTGTTTSATAAAYTGTTTAAGCCTGACCAGRGGRTGATATTGATCCYGGCCCTGGATCTGTTCATAAATATTACTTCTGTAGAAGTCCGCYGATGTAAAACTYGCCTTGGARTCCTTTGAGATACCAAGCAATTTCCAGAACTTAATTTGAGGATCGTCAATATCCCAATACATTGCTTCAAAGTCCATATCCAGGGCGTGATACGTGTTAAAATAAGGACTCTGGGCCAATCCAACTTCCTCTCTTATCAGTGTCAGTCCGCGATTTATCACTTTATCATTGACCTTTTTGATCACGAACCGCAGTCGCAGTTGTGGGTGATATATGGAGTCTTCATCCAGATATATTGTAATCGCACATTTGGARGAGGTGATGCGTTCTTCTTCAATCACGAACTTTTTGGAAGAAGCGACCAGGAACTTTTCAATCGATGCCTTAAGGGTGTCATTTTCATAATCCCAACGAATGGTTAAATAAGCATCTTCCTCTTTGCTACCCTCGCCAATGAGCTTTGCGCCTTCCATRGAAAAYCCACCCACRTAATTCATGTTTTCAAAGATGTTATCTATGTGAAGTCGTTTGTTATCTGATTCAAATCTCGGATAACTGGCATTTTTCACGGTCACATTGGCTTTTACCTTATCCGTTARGGTTCCGGTTARCTYATAGTCRAAGAAATTGGTATTCACAAACGTGACATTYCTGGCGGTGAAAGTTGGGCTTTTTAATTTGATACTGTAATWYGACAATGTAGCCAAAACSACATCCTCCTTTATTCCGGCTCGTAACCAATTGACCTTGCCACCTTTCCCTTTCCAAACTCTACTGGTCGGGTAATAGGTRCCTGATGTTTTGTAAATGATGGAACTATCACCTTTTGARTAACACTTTAGATCCAACTTTTGAAAAGTCACYTTTGGCAAACTATCGTATTCAAATGAGTAGTTTTTATTGCTGGAAAACCATTGAACTGATGAAGATTTATACAGTACATTTTCCAGGAACAGTTGATTGGAAAATTCCAGATAGCCATTGATCTTATTAGCAGTTGCCTTCTTGATAAGTTTGTTCAAACTCGCCTGCCATCCGGCAAAGCTAGCTTCGGTTTGACCAGTAGTTGCGAAATTGATCAAAGTGAGCAGGTAGTTGCTGAATTGCGATGGCTTCATTCGTTTTTTGAGCAAGGCATTTGAGGTGGAGTATATGAAGGAGAGTTGCTGGTCAGTGAGTTTCTTTGAACTCGGGCCATATTGGTATGCTATAGAGTCACCCTGGGCTTTCATACGCCTCTTCAAGGCGCTGTTCGCGATCTTGTATATCTTCTCCTGGTCCTTCACCGGCAGACCATCAATCTTCCAAATTGCATGAAATTCACTCATAAGGGCTTCACCCCCTTCATACTGGGCTGTCATGTAGCCATAGAGTTCCTGATAATACTTGTCTGGATCTGCGCTGAACTTACGAAGGGTCTGGGCTGAAGCGATGCCGAAACTCATAAGGAGAAAGCAGGCAGTTATAGGAATATASATTGCCGTTCTCATTGCTCTGTTAACCCTCAAGGATTTTAGCGATTTSAATGAARTCGGTTGCCTGCAAGGAGGCTCCGCCGATAAGGCCACCATCAACATCTTCATTGGCAAAGAGTTCCTTTGCATTTTGCGGGTTACAACTTCCCCCGTATAAAATCGAGGTATTGCCAGCAATTTCTTGATCATATCGATCTTTGATAGTGTTTCGGATAAAATAATGCATGTCTTGTGCTTGATCAGAGGTGGCAGTTTTGCCAGTTCCAATWGCCCATACAGGTTCGTATGCAACAACTACCTTACCAAAATCATCAGATTCCAGATGGTACAATCCTTCTTCCAGTTGACTTTTTACCACATCACGTTGTAGRTTCTCTTCTCTTTCACGCTCTGTCTCCCCACAGCAGTAAATTGGCGTGAGATCGTATTTTAKRGCCAGGTCAATCTTTTGCTTTAGGATCTCATTGTTCTCCTTGAAGTTCATTCGCCTTTCCGAATGTCCAACAATTACGAAGGAAGCGCCGGTGGACCTAAYCATCTCYGCGGATATTTCTCCMGTGAATGCRCCTTTTTCATACTSACTRCAGTTCTGAGCTGAGAGATAAATATGMGAGTCCWCATCYGATTCAAAATGARATAGATGCGTTGAGGGTGGAGCGATAACACATAGYGTCCCGTCACTTTCAAGTCCCTTCCATCCTAACTTGACTGCCTCRAAGAGGTCCAGGCCATCCGCAATGTTGGTRTTCATTTTCCAATTGCCAGCCAATATTTTTTTTCTCATASGTGAGAGGTATACRGGATGCAATCTAACTGAGCCTAACCCGSGGGTCAAGAACAGCGTARAGAATATCCACAATGATGTTCACCACAACAAACACCACCGACAAAAACAGGGTAACTCCCATGGCTACGGGAAGATCATATTTCTCCAGGGCATTGAATAACTGCAGGCCTATTCCTTTCCACCCGAAGATGTACTCTATGAAAACTGCTCCGGCAAGAAGTGAAGCGAACCAACCTGACATTGTAGTGATAACCGGATTCAAAGCGTTTTTCAGTGCGTGCTTGAAAATAACCCTGAAAAAGGACAGTCCTTTGGACTTGGCGGTTCGGATATAATCCTGAGATAACACATCCAGCAAAGAGCTTCTGGTTAGTTGAACGATGATTGCCAGTGGTCTTATTCCTAAAGTAAAGGCTGGAAGGATCAGGTTTTGCAAGGTAAGCACCTCGCCTTCAAAAGGGTCCAGCGTGTAAAGGCTTCCCCACATGTTCAGTCCGGTGTAGTCTTTCCATAAATAACCAAATAAATAGGCAATYAATATACCCGAGAAGAAGGAGGGTGCCGACATCCCCAAYACAGCCAATACGAGGGATGAATTGTCAAACCAGCTATCCTTTTTAATGGCCGCGAAAATTCCCAGGATAAYGCCAACAATCGCGGCAAACGACATCGAGGTTATTGCAAGTATCGCCGTTTCCGGAAGCGATTCMCTTAGTATCTCGGAAACCCTCCGTTTGGATTGATAGGAGCGYCTCAGATAGGGTGCCTTRAAAATCAGCATTTTGGACTCGCCAATGTYCAWCATTTTTGTATARGACAAGTAGCGATTTTTATTCAGATATAGGAAGTGGGTATCCACYTTSGTTTCGTGTAAAGAAATTGGAGAGAGGTCATTCAAGTACATTACGAATTGTATGGGCAAAGGTCGATCAAGACCGAGGTCTCTGTGGATATTSGCAATAGTCACCGAGTCCATRCGATTTCCACCCATCATTCGAGCCGGATCACCAGGCAGTACATTGAACATGAAGAAGACWACCGTGACAACCCCCGCCATGACGAAGARACCATATATGATGCGYTTGATTAAGAATTTTATCACGTTCTTTTCTYKGATTCTACGAGTTGCTGATTAACTCTGCAACTTCCACATATTCGGGAATGTCATTGTAATGCCAYTTGCCAATAATCACTCCGTTGTGTATGAGCATCAACCCCGGATTTGATCTAAGGATCGTTTGCAATGTTTTCTCATCCGTTGTATAATAATCATAGCTGGCCTGAACATCGTGGCGAAATTGCTCAACACTTTCATAAAGAGACGAGGTTAATCCAATAAAGGTAATTTCATTGTTCATGCTTTCAGTAGCCAGCGCATTTACTTTTTCGCTGATTTCATTGTTGCTTGGATCGGTAATGTCATACGCTATTAAAAAAAACACGTATCCTGGATCTGTAATGAACATTTCCGTGTAGTCTTCACCGTCCATATTTGATATGCTGAAATCGTGAATGGGAGGTTCATAACCTGGTGATATTAGAATTGATTCACGATCTACATATACACGTGTCGTGTCTTCCCAGGGTTTATCATCATCCGAATACTCATTGATAGTTCCATCAGCATCTTTATATAGCCAAGTGTTTTGGTAGATATCAATTGGTGCTCCTTCAGGAATGACCATGCCTTCGGGAATACTCTTTCCKAYAGCATAGGGCCTAAAGTCGCGGATGGGAAGGTGCATTAACACATAGGCGGAGAACAGCAGYGAAATCARRCCAGGAATACCGAATGCKATYAAMGTAACTYTCTTRTGCAATTGCTCYAAATTTTTCAGATACCAAATTACGATAAACAGGATTAAAGAGAAATAAACCGGGAAACCCCAGGAAATCACACCAAAGGAAAATATCGCTATCAATATCAAGGAGCCCGGCAGAAGCATTCGATCCTCTTTGCTGGTATTCACTGCAATGGCRCTTCTCTTGATGAAAATTAACAGTACGAACACCAGTAGGATTACATCTTTTGTAAATGATTGCCATGGTGTAAGTTTAAGCGCATCGCCAAAGCAGCCRCAATCGGTAACTTTCTCRAAATAAGCAGAGTAGAATGTGAGAAAAGTGAARAACACAATCATAAGCAGCAACATCCATGAAACGAGCTTCATCTTTGCGCCAATCAAGGTGGCTACTCCAAGTACAATCTCAATTGCACAGATTAACACGGCCATCAGGAGCACATAGGGYACCAGGAACTCCATATTGAGTACATCCGGTGCAAAGTAATCCTTAAGCTTGTAAGAGAAACCAACAGGATCGTTGGCTTTGATTAGTCCTGAAACAATAAAAAGTGACCCTACAACTAACCGCGAAATRTTGGTAAGTGCATTCATCTGCTAATACCTTCCCCCCCTAATTTAATAAGAGCAAAAATAGCATAATTAATAATATCGTAATAGTTGGCATCCACYCCCTCCGATATCAGGGTTTTGCCTTTATTGTTTTCAATTTCTTTGATCCTCAATAGCTTCATTAAAATCAAGTCAGTCAGTGAACTAATGCGCATATCTCGCCAGGCCTCGTCATAGTCGTGATTCTTATCTGTCATTAGTCGATAAGCAAATTCAATGTGAAAATCATATTTTGATTCTACATGTTCTTTTGGCACCTCAGGAATTTTTGTATCGCCTTCATTTATAACGAGTTCTCCAATTTCTAATTGCATGAGGGCTATAACAGCATAGTTAACCACGCCAATAAACTCCGGTTCAATTCCTTCACTAAYACGCTGCTCGGTTTTTTGCTCAATRCTCCTTATTCTCTTCGCCTTGATAAATATTTGATCTGTTATGGAGCTGGTCCTTAGAATACGCCACGCCGTACCATAATCCTGCATTTTCTTGAGGAAAATATCTTTCGATTTCTGCACCGCTTGAGTGTATTCCGTCGTAGTTTTGTCACTCATTATTTCTAATTCCATAAGCCTTGGTTGTCGGAGGTAAAGATAGAATATTTTGCAAGAAGCAAACCCTAAACTGCGCGGGTAGTCTCATTGATTTATCAACGCCAAAGGTGATGGGTATTTTGAATGTTACACCTGATTCGTTTTATGATGGAGGAGAACACAATGATGAAAAGGGGGCGTTGAAGCACGCTGCGAGGATGGTCGAAATGGATGCTGATATGATCGATATTGGTGGCTATTCTTCTCGGCCCGGTGCAGCACATATTGATGAATCGGAAGAGCGTGAGCGCGTAATGCCATGYATACGGGCCRTAAAGCGGGAATTTCCGGATTTGGTCTTGTCAATTGATACGTTTCGATCGGCGATTGCAGAGGAGGCSGTAGGGGAGGGAGCGRCTATCATCAACGATATTTCCGGGGGTGAGATGGATTCAMAAATGTTCAGTACGGTCTCAAAACTTGGGGTTCCTTATATCGTGATGCATATGAGAGGTACTCCGCAAAATATGCAGGAGGATACGCTATACGAGAATCTGAYTRACGAAATGTTTAAYTACTTTCWRGCAAAGCTGCAAAAGCTTCAGCATTTCGGAGTTAATGATGTCATTATTGACCCGGGATTCGGTTTTGGAAAGGACTTATACGGCAATTTTCAAGTACTGCAAGAACTCAAGTCATTACAGCTATTAGAAAGACCTGTTCTTGTCGGTTTATCCAGAAAATCCATGATTTCCAAATTGCTGGGTGCCGGTGAGGAAGCAATATTGCGGGGGACAATGGCGCTGAACCTCATTGSACTTGTGGAGGGTGCCTCGATATTGCGGGTTCATGATGTTAAGGAGGGAAAAGAAATAGCCGCCTTATACCAGCGACTTAAAGGYRCTGACTAAAGACTGTCTTTCTGATTGGTCTTGGCCAATTTAGCCTCAAATTCCTTAATTATATCCTCATCAGACTTTCCAAGGTTGTCCAGGGAGAATTTTGCATCATCAATGAGGTTATGAYCCGGRAAATCKGCRATGAACTTTCGGTAGTGTTTCTGGGCTTKCGCCAGATTTCGAACCTGGGTTTCRTTCACAAACCCAATSAGGAACAGTGCGGTTGCAGCTTTCCTGTAATCAGGATATTCCTTRTAAACACGATTGTAAAGCTCAATTGCTTTTTCAGATGAACCCATACCCATYGATACTTCACCWCCTTTAAACAGGTAAGATGCGSACAGGGTGTCATCMGGATTSGCTTCAACAAAAGATTCRTAATGAGCAACCAGMTTRTCTGCGCTCTGACGATCAAAGAYYTTCTCAGTATTTGAATAAAGTTCTTGTTCCAATKTGCCAATCATTTCAATACTGTCATTCTTTGTTGAACAACCGATTAAAGCCAGGAGTAATAACGTGTARGTAAATTGGTARCGCTTCATAGTAACTATCTKGATTTTGCCAATGGGAATTTCATTTTGTAMCCAACTTCKATTTTGCCTTTTGATATATCTGTRAGCTTTCTTTTTAACAAGCGTTTYTTCAATGSATTTAGATGATCTACAAAGAGAATGCCCTCAAYGTGATCATAYTCATGYTGGATGATTCGCGCTGGCAAGTCCGAAAAGCGYTCAATATGTTGGTTGAATTCTCTGTCATAGTAGCGGATATGGATATAAGGTTTTCGCCTCACATCTTCTCTTACCTCTGGAATACTCAAACATCCTTCGTTAAAATCCCACGGATCTCCTTCTTCACTGAGCATTTCTGGATTRATAAACACTTTCTTGAAATCAGCAAGACTGGGGTCGTCTTCCTCTTCAGCCAGGAGTGACGCATCTACAATGAATAATCGGATTGATTTTCCAACCTGGGGGGCTGCCAGACCAACACCATTCGCTTCGGTCATCGACTCAAACATATCATCAATGAACTGCTGAATATCTGGATAGGAAGGATCAATTTCCTCACACATCTTCCGCAATTTGGGATGCCCGTATGCCACTATCGGTAATATCATTTGGCCGCTTGTTTCTCTAAATAAGATTGGAGAATAATGGTCGCGCTTATCGCATCGATCTTCTCCTTGTTTTGTCTCGCTTTTTTTCTCATTCCACTCATAATCATGGTTTGATGAGCCATTTTAGAGGTGTATCTCTCATCAGCTCTTTCCAAAGCCATTTCCGGAAAAACAGAAGAGAATTTCCTGACAAATGGCTCTATAAAGCGTGCAGAGGCAGATGGCGTGTTGTTCATTTGCAAAGGCTCTCCTACGATAACGCGTTCTACATTTTCGGATGAAAAGTACTGCTTCAAGAACGGAAATATATCCTGAACATGAACCGTGGTCAGGGCACTCGCAATAATTCCTGCCGGATCAGTGACAGCAATACCAACCCGTTTCTGACCGTAATCTATTGCCATTATTCTCCCCATTTATTACTTATAAGGTTGCTCCGAAGGAGTACCTATGGCACAAAGATAAATATATGTTCGCAATAAACAGCCGGAGGTGAAAGGGTACGAATGTAACCAGGCAACACTCTTAATTTCCATATATTTGCAATCAAATTTATTTCATGAGTGAAGTAGAGATTATAGAAGCTGCCTGGGAGGATCGATCCAGATTGAAAGAGCCTGCAASKGCGAAYGCAATTCGCAGCGTAGTTGAGCAACTTGATAAGGGTRCTATCCGCGTTTCTGAGCCTACCTCGGATGGATGGCAGGTGAATGAATGGATTAAAAAAGCKGTGATCCTATATTTCCCAATMCAGGAGATGAAGACAATTGAGGTTGGCCCTYTTGAGTTTCATGACAAGATTGCACTTAAGACCAACTATAAATCCCTGGGTGTTCGGGTGGTGCCTCATGCCATTGCGCGTTATGGGTCGTTTCTRGCYAARGGAGTGATTATGATGCCATCCTATGTAAAYATAGGKGCCTATGTAGATRGCGGRACAATGGTSGATACCTGGGCTACCGTCGGATCTTGTGCGCAAATTGGTAAGGATGTTCACTTGAGTGGTGGTGTTGGAATTGGGGGCGTTTTGGAACCTGTTCAGGCTTCGCCTGTTATAGTGGAGGACGGTTGTTTTATTGGCTCAAGAAGTATAGTAGTAGAGGGGGTCCGAATTGAAAAAGAAGCCGTTTTAGGTGCTAATGTCGTGTTAACAAAATCCACTAAGATAATAGACATAACGGGTTCAGATCCAGTRGAGTATGTAGGAGTTGTGCCTCCCCGGTCAGTTGTGATTCCGGGAACTTTGCCGAAGTCCTTTCCAGCTGGAGAATATGGTGTGCCATGCGCTCTCATTATTGGGCAGCGCAAAGAGAGCACTGACCTAAAGACCTCCTTAAATGAAGCGTTGCGGGAGCATGAGGTGGCAGTTTAACGGGAACCCTTCTTGTCATAATCTTTGGCGTTTAAGATTGAATCTACACTGAAACTTTGTCCAAATTCCTAATCATACAAACTGCATTCATCGGGGATGTAATACTGGCAACCGCGTTAGTTGAGAAGCTTGCTGCGGCATATCCGGAGGCTCAAATTCATTTTCTACTGCGGAAGGGAAATGAGCAGTTACTTGAGAATAATCCGCACATCGACAGAGTCCTGATTTGGGATAAGACGGACGGTAAGTTGATGAATCTTTTCAAGTTAATTAAGATCATAAGGAGCAATGATTATGATACGGTGGTCAATATACATCGGTTCGGTTCTTCGGGACTATTAACGGCATTATCCGGGGCCAGGACCAAAATTGGTTTTACAAAGAACCCATGGTCTGTCATGTTTACACGGAAGATAGAGCATTCCCTTGACAACATACACGAGGTTGAAAGAAACCAAAAATTGATAGCTCACCTGACCAATGCGGAAGCTTCGAAGCCCAAACTTTACCCTTCCAAAACTGACTTTGACCGCGTCAGCGGTTATCAAGGGCAAACTTACGTTTGCATAGCACCGAATTCAATTTGGTTCACCAAACAATTACCAGAGTTGAAATGGCTGGAACTGATAGGTAAATTGAAGGTGAAGGTATTTCTAATTGGTGGGCCGATGGACAGGGAAAGCTGCGCATCYATTRGGGATAAATCTGAGGGGGATGTTGTGGTTTTRGCYGGAGACCTTACCTTTTTACAGACAGCAGCCTTGATGAGAGATGCTCAAATGAATTATGTGAATGATTCTGCGCCGATGCATATTGGCTCAGCTATGGACGCACCGGTGACTGCTATCTACTGTTCTACGGTTCCTGAATTTGGGTTTGGACCCTTGTCTACTAATTCAAGGATACTCCAAACGGATGAAAATCTCAGCTGTCGCCCATGTGGTCTTCATGGCTATACCTCATGTCCTAAAGGCCACTTTGATTGCGCAAGTAAGATAAACATGGACAAGTTAATTGCTTAATATGGTGAAGGGGATTATTTCAGAGACCGTGCAACACCTCGGGCAGGGAGCTAGCATTGTTTATCCTACGGAAACACTATGGGCATTGGGATGCGATGCAACCAGTGAAGTAGCGGTAGATAAACTCAGTCAAATTAAGGGAAGGGCACCGGCAAAGGGTTATGTCCTAATCGTGGATGGTTTGGAGATGTTGTCACAGTATGTAGGACATATTACCTCTACAATTAGAAGCATTGCTTCTTCAAATACCCCAACAACCGTCGTCTTTGCGGAGCACCAAATGTTACCGCCAAATGTGCTTGGTCCTGATCACAGCGTTGCCATTCGGATTACCCAGAGCAGGTTTTGTAAGGATCTATTGCGGGAGTTTGGAAAACCGATTGTTTCAACTTCCGCGAATTATAGTGATAAACCTCCACCGGGATCCTTTGAAGACCTGGACGAAAATTTATTGTCTGCGGTGCAATATGTGATAAATTTGGATAAACCTGAACCCATGACGCATGAGCCTTCCCGAATAGTGAAGTTGTCGGCGGGGGGGCATATTGAAACGATCAGGATTTAATGCTTGTCAACATTTGAGAAATGAACGTACGATTAATAATATATACTTCAGTATTCTTTTTACAGGGACAGGTATTATGGGCCCAGAGCACCAATGCTGAGTTTGTTGGAACTTATGCGGACGGTTATGGCGATAATCCCGTTACGGAATTGTCTCTAATGAATGATGGATCATTTAGATTAAAATCACCCGACCCAATTTTCCCATACACACATATCCATTATGAAAATACCGGCAATTGGACTAAGAAGGGGAATGAAATAACATTAAACCCAGGAAAGAAACCAAGAAAAAGGGAAATAGAGTTAATAGAGAAAAACACAGGCACGCTAGATTCGATCACTATTAAAATCAACTATTCGATAAAGGTATTTGAAAACGAACAATTTACATCTGAATCTTCTTTTGACTTTGACCAAATGACCCTGTACCTGAATAATGGGAGGAGGCACTACAATCTGGTTCGACACCAAATTAGGAGGGGTTGCATGTTTTCGTCACAGGTGAAAAATCAAATCATTGTTGATTCAAGAAACAGATTCAAGATTGCTAAAGTTGAGGTTAAGAAGTTGAGCATAATAACTTATGGTTTTGATGATCCTTATGAACTGGTGGTCTCAAATCCTGGCTCGAATTACTTTGAGATTAATATTGTACAGCCTGTTGACAAAGAGCGAGCACCTAGAAGTAAAAAGGTGCGAATCATTGATGGAGTCGCGTACTTCTATGAAAGAAATGGCAAGGTGGATATTTCTTGGATGGCGAATGGATTAGCCAAGAAAAATAAGTAATGGCACGTAAGAATTGCCAATGTTAGATGACTTTTACATTTTGTATATAACAGATGAACATCAAACCACTTCTTAAGGACCCGATTTTTTCGAAAATCACTTCTCTTGCTGACGCGCATGGCAACGAAGTCTATGTGGTGGGCGGCTATGTTCGCGATTTAATACTGGGGCGTGATACAAAGGATATTGATGTAATGGTTGTTGGAAGTGGGATCGAATTTGCCAAATCACTCGCGAAAACTTTGGGAAAGAATACAGATCTGGTGGTATACAAGAATTTTGGAACTGCCCTGGTCCAAAGTGGTGATACGGCTATTGAGTTTGTTGGAGCAAGGAAAGAATCGTACGACCGTTCATCTCGAAAACCTGTTGTGGAGAACGGCACAAAGGAAGATGATCTCAATCGGCGGGATTTTACTATAAATGCGCTTGCAGCAAGCCTGAACTCAGATCGCTTTGGGGAGGTTACGGATCTTTTTGATGGTGAGATGGACATTAAGCGAAAACTTATTCGCGTTCCCAATGATGCCGACATAACTTTTTCKGATGATCCTTTGCGAATGATGCGTGCTATCCGGTTTGCATCACAACTGCAATTCAGGATCGATGACGCGACTTATGAGGGTATAACCAGGAATAAGSATCGCATTAAAATTGTTTCACRAGARCGYATWACSGATGAGCTGAAYAARATTYTATTRTCRAMSAARCCATCKRTRGGATTCAARCTTCTTTTCAATACGGGTATTCTTTCMCTGATATTTCCGGAAYTTGTAAAACTKGAAGGYGTTGAAACGAGAARKGGAAAGGGMCACAAGGATAATTTTTATCACACCTTACAGGTAGTAGATAATATATGCACCAAAACGGATGATCTCTGGTTGAGGTGGGCGGCTGTATTGCACGATATTGCAAAGCCGGCAACCAAGCGGTTTAACAATAAATCGGGTTGGACCTTTCACGGTCATGAGTTTAGGGGAGCCAAAATGGTCCCCGGTATCTTTCGGGATTTGCGCTTACCGTTGAATGAAAAGATGAAATTTGTTCAAAAGATGGTGCTGCTGCATTTGCGTCCCATCGCATTAGCTAAAATGGAAGTGACTGATTCCGGTGTTCGAAGATTGTTGTTTGACGCCGGTGATGAAGTGGAGAGCCTGATGACTCTTTGTGAAGCTGACATAACGTCGAAGAATGAATACAAGGTGAAGAAATTCCTCAGGAACTTTGAAGTCGTTCGCCAGAAGCTTAAAGATGTAGAAGACAAGGATAAGATTAGAAATTGGCAACCGCCGGTTACCGGAGAAATGATCATGAAGRCCTTTAATTTGAGTGCGGGTAGGGAAGTGGGCATTATAAAAACGGCMATTCGGGAGGCYATTCTCAATGGRGAAATTGAAAATGACARGGAGCAGGCCTTGGAATTTATGAAGAAAAAAGCGGCAGAGTTAGGGATTTAGAAAAATTCCATAATCTGAGGCTTGTCATTCATATGTGTATTCGGATACAACCTTTTCAATTATTTTGTATATTGTCTTGAGTTCCATAATATCGACATGAAAGTTTATAGATTCAGAGTTCTCTTGCAGTATGAGGATGAGGATATTTTCAGAGATATTGATATTAAACCTTCCGATTCTTTGCAGGGTCTTCACAAGAGTATTCAAGATGCGTTTGAGTTTGACARTTCTCAAATGGCCTCATTCTATTTATCCAATGAAGACTGGGAAAAAGGAGAAGAGCTAACGCTGTTCGATATGAATGAAGCGGAAGGTGCCCAGGAAATCAGGATGATGGGTGACGCGATAATTGGGGAAACCCTGGCCGGRGAAGGTGACAGACTACTTTATGTRTTTGATTTTCTGAATATCTGGAAATTCCATGTTGAGTTGGTGCAAGTGCTGGAAGCAGAGGAGAAAATCTCTTATCCGGCAATAATCAATGTCCATGGTAAGGCTCCTGAGCAGTATTCCAAAACTGAAAGTATGCAGGATGAAGAAGCTTTAATTATCGCCGCTTTGGGCAAGGCAGATCGGACATCGGATGACTYGCCTTTTGAAGATGACATTTTTGAGGGTTTCGATGACTTCGAGCAGTACTGANTTTTCCTGATTATCAATTCAAATAAAAATCTTGTTGTAATAGTCGGACCAACAGCGGTTGGTAAAACCGATCTYGCAATTGACCTGGCTAAAAAMCTCGGCTGTGATATTCTCTCGGCAGATTCCMGGCAGCTTTATAAAGARTTGAAATTGGGTACTGCAAAGCCCAGCSCRGCGCAATTGATGGAGGTGAAACACCACTTTATCAATTCTCACTCTGTAAAGGAACGATTTACGGCTTATGATTTTTTCCGTGCATCCCATGAATTGCTGGCGGAAATATATACGCGGAATAATACCGCCTTTCTTGTTGGGGGATCGGGATTGTTCGTAGATGCTGTTGTGAATGGCTTAGATGATTTACCCGTGGTAGACGCGGGTATTAGAGATAGGCTAAATCAGGAGTTAGACGCRCAGGGCCTTGAAAATATGTATGCGAAGCTCGTGCAGCTTGATCCGGTGTATGCCARGMTGGTCGAYGCAAAGAATCCAAGAAGGGTTGTCCGGGCYCTGGAAGTGAGYATAGGAACTGGAAARCCCTTTTCTTCCTTCCTTGGCAGAAGTCGTGAAAAGCCAAAATTCAACACYTGTAAAATCGGATTGGAAAYACCSCGGGATGTGCTKTACWCCAGAATTAATGATAGGGTAGATGAGATGATGRCCAATGGATTGTTGGAAGAAGTACGTGGYYTGGTTGCATATAGGAATAATTCTGCCCTTCGAACCGTKGGCTACCAGGAGTTGTTGAATCATCTTGAAGGGCAATTRTCCCTGGAAGAGTCGGTAGAATTGATCAAGCGGAATACAAGGAGGTATGCGAAAAGGCAGCTTACATGGTTCAAAAAGGATACTGATATAAAGTGGTTTCAGCCTTCAGAATCAAATCAAATCCTGGCGTATATTCAACAAGCTGTTGATGTCAAAATGAGTTCGGATTAACGACATGATTACTTTGGTTGGGTGGAAATTCGTATTTGTAGATATGGGATTCTCTGATATTTTGCCAACATTTGACAAAACAACTGTAATTTTGCAGCTGTCTTTATACTGACAATAATTGGGAGCGACTGTCAAYAAGCCTACRGATAAGGAAGAGGTMTCCAATGCTGTAGCATACCTCAAGGAGCGTTTTAGGAAACTAGCTGTTCAATACAACAATGAATATTTGGGGGAGGTATGTCGCCTGGATGYCCATTTAGTGGATCGATTAWCGGATTACACAACAAGATGCTACGACGAACTYGAACGGAATCTGAAGAATAAAGAAGTTCCGGATCCCACCTCTTATTTCACTCAAACAGGATATGCYATTCACGCTGGGAAAACCAAGAATCGAAAACTGATCTCCAGGGTTCGGAGCGATTATTTATACAATTCCCGCAAACTCTTCCTGAATTTTCAGGAAACAAGTTTGCTTATGCAACGAGATGTCCTGAAGGAGGGGCATGAGTGGATGTTTAGGGAGGTAGCYAAGATTATTGAAGATAGTCCGGAGCACATTAAGGTGCTTTATGAAAAGGAAGARTTGGTTGGCAAACCGGGYGACAAGTTTTCTTCAAAGTTGTTCAAGTTCAGAAAGAGAACCTGGGCTGGTATAACGCGTCGTCCSATAACTGTAAAGATCCCRCTGCGGCAGTTATTGACATTTCACCTTCCCGGTAAATTGAGAATTGCACTCTAYACACTCTTAAAGAGTTATGGCAAATCTGGATTGAGAAATATATCAGGATATCAGGCGCTGTTCAGATATATGAGAACGAGTTTTAAAACAGTGGAGGAGAGTTTGATCAGGGGAGACTTTTCCCATGAACTTTTGGAGCAACAAAAGRAGAAGGCCCTTGAGATGATCCTGCGCGCTCAGGCTGAAGCCAGYAATGGTAAATCCAAATYAGTGACAACYAATGATGCCAATGGCAAGGAGAAGGWGGCCTTGGCTGAGGTGGCGGCTCAAGATTCTATTGAGATTGAAAGTGCYACAGGTGGYGATCTCTTTAACGAGGTAACCCAATACRATTTRCCAGCGAAGCTTAAAACGGTGGTAGAAGACGCCTTAACCAATACGATCACTTTRGTCAAGTCTGATCTCATTCGGCCAGATATCAATGGCCTGATGAGCAGGAGAAAGCAAATGCAGCTCAATACCGGTGAGAAGTTGAGAAGGAAGATTGCRGAAGTGCCGGATCTCTGGTACAGAAATCAGAARCTCTTTTTAAGYTCAGTTCTAATAGACCTGATGTTGCAACAGGCRCAAAGCCAGTTGAGCACAATCGTGCAGAAGGTGATGAGTAAGGTGCGGGATAATTTCGACAACAACGTGCTCGATAATTTGGATCGGGAGCATAAGCAGCTGGRGGAATTTTCTAAATTGGTCAAAGATGATCCGTTCGTTGAATTTAAGGCAATCAGATCWGATTGGGGATATGCCAGAGAYAAAGTATTCTATAAGGAAGTCAATGACAAGTTGCTCGCTGATGTAAAAGAAGCGGTCAGCATTTTTCCTGAGACCATTGATATTATGGGTGCGTCCCGTCCTGCACCGGGAAAGAAGGCACTGGATCTTTTTGAGATTAAGCAATTTGAAAAAACGGATTCGCTCTCAATCTCTGTAAATCGTCTGGTGAATTACCTCATACTAACCCATCTCAGTGAACCGATTAGAATGCAACTCATCGGTATTCCGCTAAAACTTGAAAAAACCATTACTGTTGCTGAGGATGTGACCAGATTGATCTCCTTCAGCCTTAACAATCCTGATCGGGACTTTACAGGACAYGGTCCCATAGGTGATGCGGGGGTTGCAGACAAATCTGGTGAAGARAAGAGTTTGCCKAGAAAAGAGGACCTGCAGAAAAGCATTAYYGATTTTGTGAATGAGGGCGATTTACGCATTCAAAAGGAACTCGSGAAAGTTAGAGAGCAAAAGAAAAGATGTCTTGTGGAGTTATCWGAAGCGCTCAGYAAAACGGTAGCTASCCTGGAGCCAGAAGTRATCRTATCCTCTGCCGGTAACTTAAAGGAATACATCAAGCAAACYAAGAAGAGAAGGTCCCTTTTRGATCGATTGCGTGCAATTAAACCGGGCYTGAGAAATAAGATCGCCAAGATCTGGTACAGAAGAAGTGAGAGTCTTTTGGCAGCCAGGAAGTTRTCACTTACTTCTGGAAAATTGAGCATCTCAGCGGCACTTTGGAAGGCGGATGAAGAAGAAGGAGAGTTGCGMCTCGATGAACTCCTRRCCATCATAGAAGATGTGTCACCAGATCCACAGGTATTGGAAAAACTCCCCTTTTATTACAGACAATTGTTTTTGGGTAAGCAAAATGTGGATCGCGCATTCTGGACGGGAAGGGGCTTGATAATGTTGGARGCAAAAAAGGCAATCAACAGATTCAGGCAGGGGCTGGGGAGACAGGATTCCTTATCAACTGGTGGGTTGTTAATTGTCGGAGAGCAGAATTCWGGCAAAACCTAYTTGAGTCAGTATATCGCTGGTAAGTATTTCAATAAGCGCAAGATTTACCAGGTCAACCCCCCTGATGTCGGAACAATAGACATYAACCTGTTTGGAAAAGCCATTCAAAATGTGATCGGTGCCGGGGAKGAATTAGAGGCTGGAGCAAAACCCAGGACACTGATGGATGTTGAAAAGGACAGCGTTTTTATCTTCAACGATATAGAGTTATGGTGGGAGAGAAGCCAGAAAGGATTGGTCGTGATCGAACAGATATTGAAAATAATCAATSAAYAYGGGGGGAGGATTTTCTTTATTGTCAACAGCAATATTCACAGTTTCAGGTACMTCAACAGGCTGACACATTTTTCAGATGGCTTTCAGAAAATGTTGGAGTGTGAGCCHTTCAGCGCTGAGGAGTTAAAGGACATCATACTTTTCCGGCATAAGTCGACGGGCATCAGGTACAGGCTGAAAAATAAGCGGGAGGACGATATHTCTGGATGGAGGCAAGCGCGTTTGTTTTCAAAGTATTTCAATTATTCAAAGGGAAATGTTGGCGTTGCACTGAATGCCTGGATCAGTAATATTCACGCAGTAAGCCTCAGYGATAAAGCWGCAGAGTTGTCRGTTTCAAAGGGTACGGGATTGGTGCAGATTAAAGAGCCTAAAATTCCTAACCTGGATCGTCTGCGTCATATTAATTCGGATTGGTTGCTTATTATTATTCAGTTCATATTGCAYAAAAGAATGACYGTTTCGAAGTTAGGGCGTGTAGCRCACCTGGARYCGGAAACGGTTGTTTCTCTGGTAAGTTTATTGCTTCGCGCMGGAGTAATTGTATAYAGTACTTCCGGTCGAAACAGGAGTAATACTTCAGGAGAGGCGGAAGGTGATTTRGAAGAGGCCGTTTATGAATTGAATCAGTTCTTGAGRCCGCACCTTGTTAATGAYCTGGTAGAAAGAGGGGTTCTATAGTTTGCTSCCRTTGGTCRMGTKATKCTGTTCGCTGCGCTCACGTAATTCSGTTGTRCTTGAATAAAATARCYACCGAATAACCACTGAATAACCACCGAATAACGGTGTGCAGCACCCAATRACGCGACGAAGTCGCCAATAACAGCCCGAAGGGCCAATAACGCACYGTAGGTGCTGATCTCAATACTGCTCCTTTTCGCTGGGGAAATCAAGTGACTTYACATCMTCAATATAATTCTGWACGGCTCCCTTAATTTCCTCGTASAGGTTGGCATACCGTCGCAGAAACCKCGGGCTGAAATCTTTATTGATSCCRAGCACATCGTGAAGTACYAAWACTTGYCCATCCACCTTACCACCSGCACCAATACCRATAATTGGAATTTCYASACTRGACGAAACTTCSCCRGCAAGCTTTGCGGGAATCTTTTCCAACACCATTGCAAAACAACCCACCTCTTCYAGCATRTGAGCATCCTCGATCAATTGCTTTGCCTCTTCTTTCTCCTTTGCTCTTACCACATAGGTTCCAAATTTATATATGGACTGTGGCGTTAAACCTAAATGTCCCATCACAGGAATCCCTGCTGACAGTATTCTCTCTGTCGATTCTCTCACCTGGAATCCACCTTCTAACTTAACAGCATGGGCCTCCGATTCTTTCATAATCCGTATGGCGGATTCAAGAGCAACCCTGGAATTCCCCTGGTAAAATCCAAAAGGGAGATCCACCACTATCAGTGCACGTTCAACTGCTCTGATAACRGAACTCGCATGATCAATTATTTGATCCAATGTAATTGGCAGAGTTGTCTCATGCCCATGCATTACATTGGCTGCAGAATCTCCCACCAACATGATATCAATTCCGGCATCGTCTAATATCCTCGCCATCGAGAAATCGTAAGCAGTGAGCATTGAGATCTTCTCCCCGCTGCGCTTCATCTCCTGAAGCACATGCGTAGTGATTTTCTTAACTTCCTTGTTGATAGACATAAACTTGTATCAGATACRTRCAAATCTAGTAAAATAGTCTGCTTGATTAMAATTCTGCACCTGGAATTCAAATTACGCAAAATTGCAACAGCATCGCCTTTGTCCGGTGACGGACAGTTTATAATGGGGGATGGCTCTAACTTTGATCAAATTAATGGACNAAAAAAAACTTAGGTTATGAAAAAAWTGRTATTCTTAATTACGATGAGTTGCATGGKRAGTTTCGCAATGGCACAATCATCTGTGATCGCACATGGAAACGAAGGACACGAATGCACAGCAGCGTGTAAAACACCAGCCTTGAAGAAGCATTCTTGTAGCAGTGCTTGTGCCGCGGCAGGTAAATGTGTGATGGCCCATGGAGAAATAGGTCATTCCTGTGGTGAAGCTTGTGCGAAAACTAAAATTTCATCAGAAGGTAGAGCCCATGCATGTACATCAGCATGCAAGCAAGCTGGAGCCTGTGTAATGGCTCATGGCGAGAAGGGACATGTATGTACCAGTAAGTGTAGCAAGATGTGACAATCCAGCAAGGCAATCGGGAAAACTCCTCACTCAGCACATTTCAGGTATAGAGGCAGGAGTTTTTATGACTGATATTTATGCCTTTCAGGCTTGCATGCTGTCTATTCTTATAGCTTGTATGTGTAACTATCCAGCGCTAATATAAATGGTATATTTGCGTTTCTATTGAAATTATGAAGAGAGCTGTATTTGTATTGGTGGCGTTTTTCGTCGGTTTGCATTCTTGTAAGACCGACTTTGAGGTGAATGCACCGTGGAAGGATATCACGGTGGTGTATGGGCTGCTCGATCAGAATGAAAATGGCAAACAACACAGTCTGAATGAGAGTGGAAAAGTTCACATTATTAAAATAAACAAGGCGTTTCTGGGCAAGGCAGATGCAAATRRTATGGCCGCTATAGCGGATTCATCGGAGTATGGTCCTGAAGAAATAACTGCTGAGATTCAGAGGTCGAAAAATGGCGGACCTCCTGATCARACTTATGTGCTAACCCGGTTCRTTGATCCCAACAAGCCSRGYGGTACTTTTTATAGTGGTGATCAGGTGCTCTATAAATTTTCGGATTCACTCTTGCCGGGGTACGATTATACACTTGTAGTTACCAATACCAAAACCAAGAAGAAGGTATTGGCKAAAACCCAGATCRTACAGRATTTTAAATTCGCTTCGRGTGGCTTTTGGAATGCCCCCACTCCCAAAGTGWSCTTCTTTAACAACGGCARTTATGAGAAGTTCRRTAAAGYTTTCTGGAAWACGGCAGTGAATGGAAGAAGATACCAACTCACARTCCGATTTCACTACAGGGAGAAGGATTTCAATMAAAGYGGAAATCCTGAAACGGAAAAGACGCTGGATTGGACGTTTGCGAGTRTRCARTCYCAGGAYCTGRATGGGGGTGATGAGATTGGCAGRGAAATAAATGGTGAAGACTTTTACAAGTACATYGCCACACAGYTGGAACCATTTTCGCTAGCGACGAATAATGTGATCCGTTGTRTTGGYACACTTGATTTTATCGTAASTGCRGCTGGAGAGGATTTTAATACYTATCTCGAAGTAAAYGAACCGTCAACTGGTATTGTGCAGGAAAGGCCGGAATACASYAATGTATTTGATGAAAATGGCARTGMACAGGCTGGGTTTTTCTCCTCCAGRTATTCAATMATTGAAGAAGGTGCTAAACTAGGGCAATCAGGACTTACYAACTCSCTATCYGAGCTTAAGTCTGGTATAYACACCGGAAACCATGGTTTTGCCACAGCTCCTGTATCAACTTGTCCTGCCTATTAGACCGGAATTYTCTGCCTTTTTGACATGCTGTCATAATTTCGGGCTTTCCTTTACAGATGTAATCCAGTTAAATCTGTCATATTTGCGCTATTTAWCCTAAATAGAGCGATGGCATAGGGATTGACTAAAGGTATTTGAAAGATTTTAATCTCCGAAGGTATTCTTTGGACAAAACGTGAAAAGATGAGCAAAATAATTGGAATTGACCTGGGAACCACAAACTCTTGTGTAGCGGTCATGGAAGGGAATGAGCCTGTTGTAATCCCAAACAGTGAAGGAAAGMGAACTACTCCTTCTATTGTTGCATTTGTTGAGAAAAACGAGCGAAAGGTTGGGGATCCCGCAAAGCGYCAGGCAATCACAAATCCTGAAAAAACGATATATTCCATGAAGCGGTTYATGGGCGAAACATTTGACAATGTGAGCAAGGAAATTGGGAGGGTGCCTTACAAAGTTGTCAAAGGTGATGGAAACACTCCACGTGTTCAAATCGATGATAGAAAATACTCTCCTCAAGAGATTTCCGCGATGATTCTTCAAAAGATGAARAAAACYGCTGAAGATTATTTGGGKCAGGAAGTAACYGATGCAGTTGTTACAGTACCTGCTTATTTTAATGATGCGCAGAGACAAGCAACTAAAGAAGCTGGTGAAATCGCCGGATTGAATGTAAAGCGAATAATCAACGAACCAACRGCYGCGGCCCTYGCATACGGATTGGATAAGAAGGGTATTGACAGTAAGATTGCCGTATTTGATTTGGGTGGCGGAACTTTTGACATCTCTATTCTGGAATTGGGAGAGGGCGTTTTTGAAGTGAAGTCGACCAATGGTGATACACACCTTGGTGGTGATGACTTTGATGAGACAATCATCAATTGGTTGGCAGATGAATTCCAAAAAGACGAGAACATTGACTTGAGAAAGGATCCAATGGCGTTGCAGAGATTAAAGGAAGCAGCGGAGAAGGCCAAGATTGAGTTGTCAAGTTCGACAGAAACAGAAATYAATCTGCCGTATATAATGCCCGTTGATGGTGTGCCAAARCACYTGGTGAAAAAACTCAGTAGAGCTCAGTTTGAGCAACTCTGTGATGASCTTATCCAGAGAACTCTGGAACCCTGTAAGAAAGCGTTGAGCGATTCTGGATTAAAATCCAGTGAAATTGACGAGGTCTTGCTCGTAGGTGGTTCTACCAGGATGCCAGCTATTCAGGCGGTTGTGGAGAAGTTCTTCGGAAAGACTCCGTCAAAGGGAGTAAATGCCGATGAGGTTGTTGCAGTTGGAGCTGCTATACAAGGTGGTGTTCTTACTGGTGAAGTAAAAGATGTCCTGCTATTGGATGTTACACCTTTATCATTGGGTATTGAGACAATGGGTGGAGTAATGACCAAGCTCATTGAAGCCAATACAACTATTCCGACTAAAAAATCTGAGACCTTCTCAACTGCTGCGGATAACCAACCGACTGTTGARATTCACGTTTTGCARGGAGAGCGGGCAATGGCAGGGGATAGCAGAACCATTGGCCGGTTTCATTTGGACAGCATTCCKCCYGCGCCGAGRGGTGTTCCTCAAATTGAGGTGACATTTGATATCGATGCAAATGGAATTGTCAACGTAGCAGCGAAGGATAAAGCTACTGGCAAGGAGCAAAAGATAAGAATTGAAGCTTCATCTGGAATYTCTGATGAGGAAATTGAGAARATGRAGAGAGAAGCTGARGCYAATGCCGATGCTGAYAAGAAAGTCAAAGAGGAAATTGAYAAGCTGAATGGAGCTGATGCATTGATCTTCCAGACCGAAAAGCAGTTGAAGGAATTTGGAGAAAAGCTTCCAGCTGATAAAAAAGAGCCAATCGAAAATGCCCTYAAGGAACTTAAGACTGCACATGGCAACAARGATCTGGAGGGAATTGATAAGGCAACGGAAACTTTGAATACCGTATTCCAGGCAGCTTCGCAGGACATGTACAAAGCACAGCAAGAAGCCCAGGCGGCTGAYGCCAGTGGTGCAACCAATGGTGAAGCAGCAACTGACGGTGGTGATGAAGTCACGGATGTCGACTTTGAAGAAGTCAGTGACGATGATACTGTAAAAGAACCAAAGGAGGAAGAGCCCGAGGTGGAAGAGAAAAAGTAAGATCGTTCTAATTAAGATTAGCCCCTATTCCAAACAGGAGTAGGKKYNNTTTTTTATGCACCCTATGTATTCGTCATTCGTGAGGTTTGAACCRACGATATCMYTAACYCNAAACYMRKNNTAATCYAAYATTAACYTTCCRTRGAGAGTKAGKTTGYTGCTTTGYAACTCAACCAGGTAARTACCCCGTGTCATTGAGSTSCCATCTATRGAGATTTGAGACTCCTGAATATTGYTCYTGRTGARTACCAATTGACCGGTCAAATCATAGATCTTTAASGTRAATRTATTTCTRCYTGCATTTTCAAAGTTGATGACCGTTGTGCTGCTAAACGGATTTGGYGCAATTGTCATTTGGGATTCCYCSKCGAATTCTTCCATGCCTACGAATGCAAAATCGAATGGTGCYGATGTGGCSGTACATCCATTTGTATCYGTTACAACTACGGTATAAGATCCCGACTGKGTTATCGGCAGCGTCTGCGCAACCGCACCAGTAATAATAATACCTCCCATATACCATTGGTTGCCYAGAGTACTACTTGAAACCAAAGAGTTTCCGTTTGGYGTGATTACCGGAGTGGGYAGRGGATGCACTATCAACTCCGTAATAAAAACGCTRTCGCAACCCATACTTGTGGTCATAGAGTCATAGTATAAACCTGCAACTCCCTGAAGATTGCCATAGATAAGCACGCTTTCACCTTCACAAATGCTCGTCTGGGACGAGAAGAGGTARGARGARTTGACCGTTAAGCTGGTCGCACGAACGCTGTCGCARCCYGCTMCKSTGGTYAATGAGTCATAGTAGGTACCCGTAGTTCCCTGKAAGTTYCCRTAKATWAGCRCACTGTCACCATCRCAAATGGTCAATTGTGYAATRCTGAAATAGGTGGGATTGACAGTTAARCTGGTGATGGTAATACTATCRCATCCTGCACYCGTRGATAAAGAATCATAATACACMCCATTGGTRGTCTGGAACATTCCACCGGCGAAGATGCTATCACCYTCGCAAATRTTTATCTGAGGTGCGCTRAAATAGGTAGGATTGACAGTTAAGCCAGTCATGAAAATGCTGTCGCATCCCGTTGTGGTAATCAARGAGTCATAATACACACCGGTTGCGCCTTGAAGATTGCCRTAGATCAAYACRCTATCCCCBGGRCAAATGTCTATCTGTGACGCMGTAARATARGAGGGATTGACTGTCAAACTGGTTGTGGTAATACTGTCGCATCCCATAATGGTGGTCARGGAATCATAATATATCCCGGTSKTKGTTTGGAATGCCCCTGCYGCATATATGCTATCACCCTGGCAAATKGCCACYGYTATGGAGTCATCAAAGGCCAGATTMACYGTTAAYGTCGTAACAGAAATACTATCGCATCCAGCWRKGGTGATYGAAGAGTCATTGTATACSCCKGMKGCSCCTTGAAGATTGCCATAGATCAACACACTATCCCCTGGGCAAATATCTATCTGYGATGAAATTAAATAAATGGGATTGACGGTCAAGYTAGTTGTGGTAATACTGTCGCATCCCATAATTGTGGTTAGCGAATCATAATAGATCCCAGTGGTGGTTTGAAAGATTCCTCCGGCAACAACGCTATCACCTTGACAAATACTCACCGATACTGAGTCATCAAATATAGGATTCACGAATAAAGTTGTTATGGCAACGCTGTCGCAGCCTGTAATGGATGTTAAGGAGTCATAATAAGTGCCTGCTACTCCTTGATAAGTCCCATAGATCAAGGCGCTATCACCAGGGCAGATGTTAATCGATGGCATAACATAATTGGTCGGAATGACTGTTAAGCTGGTTGTGATAATACTGTCACAGCCAATGCTGTTGATCAAGGTATCATAGTACAGCCCCGTAGTGGTTTGAAACATCCCTCCGGCCAGGAGACTATCACCCTCGCATATGGTATCTGACAAGCTGTTTGAGGAACTGTTTCCGGTGATGATAATGGAAATATCTGAACAACTGTCTGACCATTGTTGAGAAAGGGTGTTATAAGCCCTAAGGTAGTATACRCCTGAAGTCGTCACGAAGAGGCTGGTGTCGGTCCCCAATACCGTATCCGTTCCACAAGCGCCTGCCTGCCAATACCAAACTACATTTGAAGGCATACTGGGAAGGCCTCCCCAGGTGAGCTCAAGGGGAGCACACCCAGAAGTGTCTGTGGTTACTGGTGCTGGTGGATCAGCCGGTACAAGCAGCTCTCCAAATATCGCCAGGCTGTCGATCACGAAACCGGGGAATGCCCCGAGAGCATTCGCATCATCATTCCATTCAAATCCAATAAAAGCAGTGGAATCGTTATTCAGCGCGGTTGGAATTGAACYTGAATATGATTGAGCCACAGATTGGCCCTGGAATTGGAACAGCGAAGCATTTGTCCAGACCAATCCGTCATTGGAGTACATCAAGCTTCCAAAATCCACACCAACTTCTCCACCCGCTTGCCATTTGAATTTAATGGTTAAAGCCTGATAGCCAGCAGTAGAGAATTGGGTGTAAGCGATTCTACTGGTTGTTCCAAAATCAACGTTATACTCACAGATATTTACATCACTTCCAACAGCAAGACTGTACGTGCCATCGATTGTACAGATGCCATTTGTTGTATTCCAGGGACTACCCGAACCGGTGGTGTTCCACATTAGGGTACCACAGCCACTCGGTAGGGGAGTTTGTGTGCAACCTTCAAAATCTTCATAGAGTAGCGTAGAGAATTGCCCGCGGCTCTCCTCGATTGAGAATACCGCAATTGCGAACAGCACAATGAACAATCGTATTTCCCGGGGTATAAACCTGGATGGGTAAAAGGAAGCGTGGCGCAATTTGGACATTGTGGATGTTTGGCAAGCGGGGGTCACTCTATTCTATTGTCAACAAGGTACTTATAACAGATTGTTTTTGCAAGGCCATACTATTCTAAGGGCTATTTATTAAGGTTCATATGATCAATTGTAAGATTGGATAATGAAATCACATCAGGTTCAAAACCGCTTCGCTCAACTCCATTTTAGATAATAATTTCGTTATGATTGTAAATTACTTAAACTTTGATAAATCAATATATTGACGATCAGATGCATAAGAGAATAGGAAAGTACTTCGCAGGCTTGGGGTTGATTTTTGTTTCTCTTTCCCTGCTGATTCTGCTTACGGATTTGAAGTATCAGCTGAAATACGCCGTTAAATCAATGCTGGCGGAGAAGACCGGCTGGCTTCGGGAGGAGTATAAAGTGGATAAGCAAACTTACAGGGTGGCATTATTTTCTCCTGAGCTCCAMATAAACCAGATCTGGACTTCCATGACGGGGCCGGCTTCCATACACCGTTTTAGCTTAATGCCTGGGGTTGCTCCGGAACTTGTATGGATGACTGGATATAGCACGGAGGTGGTAGATCCAACAATGAAGGAGATACTCGATGAAGCATATCTATGCCATAATAACCTGGATTATTCYGTGGCAAGCTATTATGAGAATTGGGGTTTGAATGATAGGGTRGGGGTGYTCACACCGAGATTGGCGACTATAACYCAGGGTCAGGGWAGGATCCAATTYCCAAAGGGTTTTGGTGTGCCYCTGATGAGCAACCAGCAGATGTCBACWGCCACCCAGGCTTTGAACTTRTTTGAAGCTGATCTGGAYATTCAGGTAAGGCATAAGATYTCCATTGATTATGTGAGGAGGAAGGAGCTTGWTGAACCYTKCAAACCCCTGTACCAACAGAGKGTCTGTGTSCTGATAAAAATTGACACAAATCGGGTTGATTCYTCRGGTGGMAAAATTCARATGGATTGTCGGCCGGCRCTGGCRTCCATTGCCTTTACAAATTTCAGGGAAGATGGCGAACCCTACACCGGACATTGGGTTATTCCSACTGMCAGGGACACGGTTTCTTATAAYGTCACCCGTTTGTTGAGTCTGTCCGGGAATACRAAATTACAYTATGCGGGAGTTCATGTTCAYCCTTATTGCGAGTACCTTGAGTTAAAGGACCTGAATACCGGGGAGATCGTTTTCAAGTCTAATATTACCCATGATCCAAAAGTGATGAAGATGACCCGGATTGAAGTGTTTTCAAGTRCTGAGGGTACGATGATGTTCGCTGATCATGAGTATGAAYTGACYTGYACSACYAAYAATAGATCGTTGAAAGAACAGGATATGATGGCCGTTATGTTGCTGTATTTGCATGATCAGGAGATGGAAGAGGTAATWGCGGGAATGTGATGCTAAAACCTGGTTTTCATCCTGGTCCTTGTCTTAGTCTGAATACAGACCCTACCATCAATAAATCTCGTAGCTCACCGAAGGRGGGAATTGCTTAACTTTGYATAAGTGGGATGATGGTTGTRTTCATGTTWAATCATCATTCTTGAATTATCCGGGGCTGACCGGAATTGACAGTAAGCCAATTGAAATGCTTGCATGCCGAGATTTGGGAGCAATCTTGTAAATAAACTCTCATTGCTTTAAACGGCGAAACCAACTATGCGATGGCTGCATAACTCMAGGAGTTAAGCATCATCTACTTCATGAGATAGTCYTCTTGACACTRGCTCTATTGAAGTATCGGTAAGTTGAGATAGTGATCTGCGATTTCTCTAAGCAGGCACGAAATACCAGAGAATAAGCCTTGAGTAGGGCGTTTGCATCCGGCTCATGGTCGACAATTAATTGCAATCAAAGCATGTAGACGGTATTCCGATACCTTATCTGGACGAGGGTTCGACTCCCTCCAGCTCCACTTGCTGATCACAAACCGCCAAAAAGCGGGGTGAAAATAAAAAAGGGACAAGCTTGCTTGATCCCTTTTTTATTGAGCAACGCCAGAGCCGAAGGCTCAGCGGTTTGTGATTCCCTGCACGGGTCCGGAGGGATCACCGACATCTTGAACGAAGTGCTTCATGGGCCCGAATAGTTCGACCTTTGTTTTTTAAAATTTGGAGCTTATCTGGGAAGATTGAACTCAATAACTGTTTCTTTTGCTTCAAATCCGATTTGCGATAGTATCCTTTCAGGTCAGCTAGCAAGTGAACACCCTTGCTCAAGAATTTCTCCCAATTTGACTTCACCGACCTTATTTCCTCCAGCTCAATTTCCATCATTGTATTGTCCTTTTCAATACGCTGTTTCATGTTGGTGTAATCACTCAAACTTAATTTCTCATCCAACATCAGGTCTTGTAGGTTTTCCATTCGATCATTTTGCCGTGCTATATTTTCGTTTAATGTTTGGGCTCTTTTCAATATTTGCCCGACCAGGGCTTTTCCCATTTGGACTCCTTGTAGACAGTTTCGTATATTAAACGAGGCATTGAAAGAATTTTCGACAAAAATAAATTCAAGTACCCTTCGAGAAATGGCACGGACCATTGTTGGAGAGATACCGAAATATTTTCTGTTTTCAGTTCTAGTGTTAGAAATAATTCTAAGCTCTATATTTGAATGCAACTTTTATACTTCTAGATGCGTTATTTGGTAAAGCCTCTCCATATGTCCTCTATTTATTCATTCCAAACCATAATTCATTGCGCATGAAGAACTCTCACTTATTTCCAATTCTACTCCTAATGGGAGCATTATTAATTGTTCAATGTACAACCCTGAATTCGGGCTCTGAAATCAGCAGTAAACGACAAATTGAACGCCCATTTGACAATGTTGATATTGCCTTTATTGAATCGGAGATTAATGCTCAGGAGGGCGATATTATCTTGTTTGAGAGCGGCACAAGGATCCATGTGCCGGCAAACAGCTTTGTGGACGGGAGTGGCAAAGATGTCCAAGGTATGGTTGAGATTACTTACAGAGAGTTTGCTAGTGCCGCAGATATACTCATCAGTGGAATACCCATGAAGTATGACAGTGCTGGTGTTACCCAAGAATTTCAATCAGCAGGAATGATGGAGATTCGAGCGTATCAGGGAAATGAGGAATTGGCCCTGAAAGAAGGGAAAGAAATAACAGTGGAAATGGCTACTGAGGCAGAAGACCGTGATTATAAGAGCTACTACTTTGATAATGAGGAAGGTGAATGGGTCTATAAAAGCACGGATATCGTGATGGATAATTCTTATAGGGAGGATCTTCTGAAAAAATTGGACTTGGAGGAGCCTGAAAGTCCGGTGTACAAACCGTCGGCTTATGATCCAGACGCCTATACATTTGACCTGAATATTAATTATAAGAGGTTTCCTGAATTGAGAGATCTCAACGGGGTTATGTGGCAATACGCCTCTAATGCTGAAGAGAAGAACCCAGAGAGCATCAAACTCTTAAAGGRAACGCAATGGACTAAAGTTTCTATCACCAGAGTGAAAGACAATGATGGTGTCTTTAAGCTCAAACTAACAGACGGAAAGGCAAAATATAGTACTGTTATTTTACCTGTGCTCAGGGGACGGTCATTGGAGAAAGCTACAGAGAAGTTTAATGAATCTTTTGCMGCGTATGAAGAGAGTAAGCTTCGCATCCAGCAAGAAAAGGAGCGGATCAAACAACAAGCTAAACTCTTGAGAGTGTTCAGTGTGAGCCAAATGGGAATATATAATTATGATAGACAGCTTAAATTTGAGGACAGGGTAGAATTAGCGGCTAGATTTGATTTTGGAAAGGATGCCAATCTTGATTTTAACAAAATCCATATCTTTTTGGTTTGCGGAAATGATCAGTCTGTGGTCAAATACCCAAAGGAACAATGGGAATTATTCGCCTTCTCACCTTCTGAATCAAATAAATTGGTTGCCGTGATGCCAGGCGACAAAGTAGCAGTAATGAGCTCATCAGAATTTAGGGAGCTTGATCTCACTAAGTTTTCAAAGGGAAAACGTACACCGCATACGTTCAARCTGAAAAGTATAGAAGGAACTATGGCTTCAAAAGAAGACCTTAGTCAGCTACTTAATAGTTTATGATAGCATATGGGGATATTCAAGTATTTCCTGTACCCCTTTCTTTTTCTTTCTGGATTAGCCTTTTCGCAAAACCCGGAACCCATCTTAGCCATTGAAGCAGATTCTAGCTCTGAACAATTGTATCCAGTACTGGTCGATGGCCTTTGGGGTTACATRGACGATCAGGGYGCTATCGCAATAGCCCCCCAGTATCATTTGGCTTCATTTTTCCATCACGACCAGTACGGRATTGTAAAGAAGGGGTCGAAATATGGCCTAGTCAACACTTCCTCGGACTTATCAATTAAATGTAAATACGATAGCATTATTCCGGTTAACGACTCTTTACTGTTATTGGGYTCAGATGATCACTGGAGAATTTCTGATTTGAATGGMTCAGGTCTCCYTAAAGAGCAATTTGACAGCGTTGTCCTGTTYCCTACACATTTAAAGCTCTACAATGGCGGTAAATGTGGTTTGTATGACCTCAAGACCCACCTCAGAGTAAGAGCTCGCTATGATAACCTGAAATTTTTCAATTCGGGTTATATAATGGCCACGCTAAATGGTCAGCTTGGTGTCATCGATGAGAGTGAGTTCACAATTATACCTTTTAAATATAGCCGCATACATCAGATAAATGACACATTAACGGCGATAGGCCTGAATAATGAGTGGGGCTTGATCAGYAATGACAGAAAGTGCATTATACAACCAAGGTGGACAAGAATTGATTTCTTCGGTAMGGGATATATCAAGGGTATAAAGGGGGACTCAATGGAACTTTGCAAATATCCACGCGGAGATATTATCACAGATCGTTACGATGATTATTTTGAATGTGGTCACGATTTCATAACAACTCGGAAGGGCGTGGGGATTGGGGTAATTAATGAACACGGAGAAGAGATACTGGCTCCTGTTTATGATGAAGTCCAACATCTTTATGAAAATTTCTTCAGCGTCAAATCGTCTGAAGGGTACGGGATAATTAATGTGAAGGGAGACACTATTTTACCCTTGCACTACCGGGATGTYAAGATGAAACGAGACTTCAGGAATGTCTTTTTTACTYTTTATAAGGGTAACAAGCAAGGTCTRGTTAATATGGAAGGACAAATTCTTGTGCCTCCCAAATATCATAATATCATACTTCGTGAGAAGGGTGGGTTTAAGGTTGTTAGTGGAAGGTATGAGGGRTTTTATGGAAGTGATGGAAAGCTAATCTTTGAAGCTAAGTATCATGTYATTGGGAGCTACGGAGGCAATACGATTCAGGCGAGGTATGACAATTGTTATGCCTTAGCAAATAGGGATACCCTTATTTCAGAAGCTATCAATGATAAGATTGTGGTGGCAAATAATGTCGCAAAACTTTATCGCGATTCATTGCTGGAAGTAATTGAGCTCACGAGCGATGGAAGAGAGCTGGATCGTTATGAATATTATGGAATTGACAGYTATTCAGTTGCGGTACGAGATGAGCTCATTATTCCCCCATATAAAGCTAAAACCTTCAATAATGCTGAGGAAGACCACAAATGGAGGTTTTCACAAAAGCTAAACAAGTGGGGCTTATTCAACCAGCAAAAAAATAAGTGGGCTATAGAACCCAGCTTTGACCGTATTCACGAAACTGCCTATACCCAGACTACGTTAACGGAGGTGTATATTGATCCAATATCTGTAATAATCGGRGGATTGAAATTCACAACYGTGTCAYTGTATGGAGTGGTCTTCAAGGAAACGGCCAGSGTSATGATGAAACCTGAATATGTMTWYRTDMAAATTCCWSSRSMRMRCTCCMATSTMGSKMATWCYACCTCCTTTGATTTTGGGATTCATAAAGATGGACCTTGGCATTTTGTATCAGGCAGCAAGGAAGATAATGTAGATTTTATCGGGCCAAGAGTTCGAAATCTTAGAAGGATGCACCGCGATGGTTTTTCGAGGCTAGGTCCTTATGAGCCAAAGGCTTCAAGCTATTCTGTGGGCGAGTTAGTAAAGCTCATYACAGATAGAGGAACAGCTTGGATTGACGGTAAGCAAAGCCAAAATCATTATCTGGATGATAAGCTTTATATAAACTGCTTTGAAGGAAGTTGGCCGTATCTWAAGTTCAACATAAATAAGAAATCCAATAAAGGCGGAAATGTAGAGCTCCTTGATTTTCACTGGAGCTCAAGGCCTAACCTACGACAAATGGTGATGGCCAGAGCTGAACATCAATATGGTGTACTTGCTACATCAGGAGACGCYATCATTGGTCCACGGCATTATTCTGTAAAGGAGTTCAATTTTGGGAATCGCGTGSACTATGTGTTGGGGCGTATTGAACCCAAATTTGGTTTTGTTGATATGCRTGGTAGTTTGGCGACTAATGCAGGTTATGACGCACTGGGGAACTATAGTGAAGGTCTTGCTTCGTTCTATCAAAGTGGCAATTGGGGTTATTTAAATCAGAACAATAAGGTCCAGATTCCAGCTCAGTATAGCAAAGCGGAAAAATTTCAAGATGGCTTGGCTGTGGTGAAGACAGATCGCTACTATGGTGCCATTGATACCARTGGTTCAATCAAGATCCCGTTCATTTATCAAGATCTAGGCAACTTCAAAAATGGGATTGCAATCTATAGAGTAGGAAGCGGAAGAGGAATTGTGAAAACAAGTGGAGAAGAAGTCGTGAAGGCTCGGTATAAAAGAATCGAGATAGTTTCTGGTGGGCAGTTCGCAATTGTAAAGAATAAAAAAACGTACGGCTTAATCAATATGGTTGGAGAAGTGCTAATTCCAACTAAATATAAACAGGTGGGAACACCTGGGGAGACGGGAGGCTTATTCGTTAAAAAAGGAAAGCTTTATGCCTTGTACAATTCATCAGGAAAGCGACTGACTAAGTTTCAATATAGAAGTTTAAAAGATGAACATGAAGGCCTGCTGGCCTTCAAGAAAGATCGGTACTATGGATATATGGATTCTAAGGGGATCACAGTTATAGATGAGCAATTTTCCAACGCGTATAATTTTTCGGATGGGCTGGCGAAGGTTAAGGTTAAAAAGAACTATGGTTGTATCGATAAGTCTGGGAAATTTGTAGTTGAACCTAAGTGGAAGGCCATAACTGATTTTAATCAGGGTTATGCGGTGGCTCTTGGTGCGGATACAATCAAATACTTAATCAACAGGATAGGGAAAGTGTTATCCACTTTAGATACGATGGAGCTAGTCACTTCTTTTTCCAACAATGTGGCTTTGGCAAGAGGAATATCTGGTCTGGTATATTTTGTAAATCCTCATGGTGAGAAGGTAGTTGGACGAGGTTTTGAGGATGCAGACAATTTTATCCAAGGTCTGGCGGCGGTTAAAGTAGAGGGGAAATGGGGGGTGATTGATAGCTCTGGGAAGGCGGTTCTAAATCCTCAATACTATGGAATTTCTGGATATCAGGAAGGATATGCCAGAATCACCGTTAGTCCACTCTTTAATGTGGCAGACAGACGAGGAGATGTTTACCTAGAGTCTGACTACGAGAAAGTGATACCCATAAGCTCACAAATTATTTATGTGGAGAAAAACCGGAGAGTGGGGTATGTTCGCCCGGACGGTAGCCTACTGTGGAAGCTTAGAAATTGAAATTCATCGGTCTCATCCCTTCAATACAGCCAAAGGTGTCAATTCAACCACAATTTCAGCCAAATCCTTCTGGTTGTTCATTACAACGTTGATGTCCTTGTAGGCGCCAGGCGCCTCATCAAGATCCTTCTCGTTTCTAACGCTGTGGACGACACCTTTATCGTTCAAGATTGCGATCTCTTTCTCCAAATCAAGTTCTCGAATAGCTTTTTTTCTAGCCAACTGTCGGCCAGCTCCATGCGAACATGACTTGAATGATTCAGGATTTCCCAAACCTTTCACGATGTAAGAGAAGGTTCCTTGCGATCCGGGGATCATACCCAATTCACCCTAGTATTCAATTGGTTAGAAGCTTGAATCATACTACAATGTAGCAAATATACTGCTTAGACTATTTCTGTTACAATATCCAAATTTCGCAACTAATCCACATCCTGAAGCTCAATCAACTTCTGCAAATCCTCCTCCAAAAAGCCTGCCTGCCGGTCAGGCAGGTTCGACCTCTCTCCCTCCAGCTCCACTTTTTAAAGTATTTGAATTTTATTATACTGAGCCGGTGGTTACAATTTGTCCTGTTCCCTCTTTCGCCGGTACTTCAGGGTAATTGTTATAACTGAATCCCTGTGGATGGGGGAATGTGAAAGGCATGAATCTTTAGGATGTTGTGCCGTTAAAGCAAGAGAGAGGTGGGGCTTGGAATGGGGGTCCATAGTAAGCAAATTGAATCCGATGACTAAGTTCCAATCTTCTCCTATTTGTCGTTCTTTTGAATTAAACCACTAATCATCTCCAACATTTTTCTGGCATTTACATTGCCAGGGTTCAAGGCCAATGATTTCAAATAATTCTTTTTTGCCAATTCATATTCCTTTAAGGCAAAGCATGCTTCCGCATAGCTATCATATACGTTGGCAGAATTTTCAAATTGAGCGATATTAATTTTGAATATTATTTGAGCCTCCTTCGATTTGTTTTGCGACATTAGGTAGTAACCAAAGGTGTTCAATTSGGATTCATCAAACTTGTAGCTAGAGGCGTCATCCTTTTTAAGACTCCAATAACTCTTTTCTACGCCTTTAATATCCTGTGCCTTTGATAATTCAACCAGTTTAAGGGAAATTGGAATTCGAGGATATTCCCAAGGCCGACTATCRTTGATATTAATGATTGCATCTCTTATTTCATTACGTTGTAAAGCGGAGCCATGGTTGCTTAGCAGTATGATAGAATGTTGATTTGTAAGATCACGATAAATGAGTGTGCGGAAGCCATTAAGTGCACCACTATGTGTCACTGCAGATGCTGAACTGTCAGAAATCAGTCGCCATCCATAACCATAATCTGTATACGTACCATCATTTAGCTTCATGCCGGAGAATGCTTCACTTAACATTATATGTGGGACTAATTTTTCATCATATAAAGCCTGATCCCATTTATATAAATCCAGAACAGTTGAAAACATCCCTCCGTCTCCAGTAGTGAGAATGTTATAATCTGAAAGTTCGCCAAAGGCACTGAAACCAATGGCACGATTCTGAATTTCAGATTTAGATTGGATATATACCTCTGTCCTGTTCATTTCTAAAGGATCAAATATATTAGCCTTCATAAAAGAATGGAAGGTTACTTTCGATGCTCGTTCAACAATTAATGACAGGAGCACGTATCCTCCATTACTATAGGAGAATCTTTGCCCTGGAGCAAAGTCAAGAGAGTCCTGATCTGACAGCACTTTCAAAACATCCTCGTTAGTTAAACCAGGTCTGAAGGCACCCAAATTAAAATGGTCAGGTATTCCTGAAGTGTGGGTAAGTAAATGCTTTATTGTCACGTCATCTGCATATGGGGGGAAATCCGGAAAGTATTTGGAGAGTTTATCCTGATAAGTGAGTTTGCTTTGATTCTTAAGTAACATTACCGCCATAGCGGTAAATTGCTTCGATACAGATGCTAGGTAAAAGCTTGTKTTAGGTGTTATCGCAGTGTTCGTTGTAGAGTCGCAATATCCCCAACCGTTCTTATATATTATCTTCTTGTGGTGTGCAATAAGAACAGAGCCATTGAATATGCCATTTTCATAGCAATAGCTCATGAGTTTATCCAGGTCTTTTTCTTTGTTCTGTGCTTGAGATAAATTATTGACCCCAATAATCAAAGAAAGGAGAATGCATATTCCTAAATACTTTTCAAGGTTTCCCTTAGTCATCTCATTTTTATAACATGTTAACCACCAAAAGAGAAAGCAACTGTTCCAACCCTACTTTGTTTCTATTTTATTCATATCATATTGGCTAAGCACATTAGATTTTCAATCATGAACTTTTACCCATATTGATCCTTCAGAGGGCACAGAAAATAAGATTACGTCTCCATTATTGTCACTCTCAAATTCAAATGAAAATTCAGAATTGTACATAAAAAATCGATTACTTGATTCGGGCAGAATTGGGTATTTGTCCTCATCCCAACTCTGGAGTACCTTAACCGAATCGTTTTCAATTATCATATCTACCGTATAAAGACCATCTTTTATTTGATACGTACCTGATATGCTGTTAAGTTGTTTTTCTGTTAGGATGATGAACTCTCTGTTCTTAAATGTAATCACTCTTCGTTTGACTAAATCATACTCTCTGCCTGCGTTTATTACATAGAACTCCCTGCTGTTTAGAGGGAGTTGATAAATCGTGTCTCTTTCTTCAGACCAGCGAGTTCCATCATAAATCGCCACATARCTTGCCCCAACGACCTGAAATCTATTTCCTCGCACGATTATTCCAGTATTTTCTTCAATTCCTATTCCTAGCAATTCAGGCCTATTATCCAAAATCTCAAACATATCGAATTGCCTGTTTCTAGTTAGTACATGCTGATCAATTGCTACATTGGAAAGAAATCCCAGCCCTAATTCATGATCGCCCATCATTATTGTGTGTGTTTTTGTATCTCCTCTTGCAAGGTATGAACCCTGGATAGTCGCTCCTGCGGATGAACCTGCAATTACACCGCCTCTTTCCAATAACTCATTGAAAGCTTCATGGGATTTAGTATTTAAATATGAGTCAGCGTGGCGCCACTGACGGCCCCCACTGAACCAAACTCCGATAGCATTTTTAATAGGCAAGATAAAATCTTCAGAATTGGCTTCTTCGGGGTTTCTTGTATGCAGTACTGTGACATTAGTAAAACCCTTGTCCAGGAATCCCTTTTTAAATTCTGCTAAAAATTCTTCGTCAAGTGTGTCACTGGAAATAGCAGTAGGTATCACTACTATAGGAGCTTCTGGTCCGCCAACAAGCTCCATGAATTTTTCATAAAACATATCTGAGGCCGCACCTCCAATTATCAGCAATGTGCCATTCTCAGGCCCTTTAGTTTCAACCTTTTGGAGATTGAGTAGTAAATGGTCAGTCTCCTCTACAGTCCTCTTGCATCCAGAACTTGCAATAGCGATTAGAATCAATAAAGGAATGAATTTCCGATTCATAATATAACTCATCATAGTTTAATTAAGAGATGTTCTTGCTACAGCAATGCACAAAGATTCTCAATGTGACTTAGCTGCAAATAATGGAAATTCTAAGTACCTAATCAAACGAGTGGCACCCCATGAATTTAGTAATATTTGAGATAAACCTGGTTGTTGGCRGGCTCCAACTGTTTAGTCATATGACCTCGCACCATCCTTTCTAAGGAGGTGTCTGTTGCCAGGTAATTTAGCTAAGAAGGGAAGGTGAGAGGTGTCCCGTTAGGGCRTTTTCWGRTTGGAATGAAAACGGTTTACTCGATGATGAACTGTCGATTGACCACACCTCTGCCTGTAATTAACTGGAAACTGTAGACCCCAGCAGGATATCCACGTAAGTCGATTTGTTCTTCGAAGGAACCATGAACTTGATTCAAAGTTCTCGAAAATATTTCCTGCCCCAACTTATTAAAGACCCTTACATTGACGGTTTCCAGTTGATCAATTCCGAACCTCACTGTGAACTTACCCGTACTGGGATTCGGATATADACGTATSGGGACTCTTACAATGTTTTTGTCTCCCACTCCTACATATGCGTCTACCAGTACACTATCCACATGCGTGCAACCATTGTCATCCTGCACATTGACCTCATACATTCCAGCCGTTAATCCCGTGGCAACAGAATCTGTTTGACCTGATGGAGTCCATATAAATGCATATGGAGTTGTCCCACCCGCTAGCGATATCGAAGCGATTCCATCACTTGCATTGTTTGAGTCTGGTGTAGACGAAATATTGCTTGTTGTAATGACCATGGGTTCAGATATCATTACAGCACCACCTGAAATTGCACACCCATTCGCATCCTGGATGAACATATAATACGTATCACTAATAAGACCAACGAAAGCTCCGGTCGAATTAGCAAAAGTGCTTCCACTGTCATTGGAATAATTGAGCGACCCTGTACCACCGCTGGCAAGAACTGAAATTGATCCCGTTGAATCACCATTGCATAGAAGATTTGCCTGGTCGATGGAAKYGATGGTGAGGGCTGGRGGTGATATTAATTGAACAGTGTCACCGGSCGTGACACATCCATTGYYGTCCTGAAYCATAACCACATAGTTTCCCTGMGGMAGATTGGTAAACATTCCGACCGTATCGGGAAAACTGAGGCCACTGTCATTTGAGTAAGTCAATATGCCCGTTCCTCCACTGGCAGCAACCACAATTGATCCGGATGAATCACCAGTACACAGAAGATTTTCCTGACCAATTGAGTCGACAACCAGCAATGGAGGGGGAATAAATTCAATGGTATCTCCGGCAATTGTACATCCATTGTTATCCTGAACCATTACCATATAGGTTCCACTAGCCAAATTTGAAAAGATTCCCGTGCTATCTAAATAAGTTATTCCATTGTCAACAGAATAACTCAATGTACTTAGCCCAGAAGCTACAACCGTWATAGAACCAYTGCTATCCGCGAAGCACAKGGCAGCATCCAAACTGCTTATCGAGTCGATTTGGGGTCCTGAAGGTGTATACCGCCAAAAATCTACCCGTTCAACCACATCAAATCCTGATCCAAGGTAACCGTAAGAGCCAATGGAAAACCCGACGGCTCCCCATCTGGCGGTTCCGCCAAAATCAGCCTTTTGGATCCATACATTACTGCTGGGGTTGAATTCCCAGAAATCCCGATTACCAGAACCATCATCTCCCGTACCGATATAACCTTTGTCAACAATGGAGAAGCCGACCGACAGGTCTCTCGCAGTGCCGCCAAAGTCGGCCTTTTGGTTCCARGCATTACTSCCAGGATCGAATTCCCAAAAGTCTCGTCTGTCAGACCCSGAATGGCCAACGCCTATATAACCCTTRTTTTCAATTGCAAATCCTACTGGTCGATATCTGGCCGCCCCTCCAAAATCTGTTTTTTGCGTCCAAATATCACTGATCGGATCATATTCCCAAAAATCTTTGCTAAAGGCYCCGGTCCAACCAGTCCCGATATATCCTTTACCTGCTATAGAAAAACCTGCTCCCAGGCGTCTTGCGGCCCCAGCAAAATTGGCTTTTTGAGTCCATATATTGGTTAACTGATCGTATTCCCAGAAGTCATTATGGTTAATAGAAACATCTTTTCCAGTTCCGACGTATCCTTTATTTCCAATTGAAAAGCCAACGGCTCCATATCYTGCTGTTCCTCCAAAGTCTGCCTTTTGAGACCAGGTATTACTCGCAGGATCATATTCCCAAAAGTCTTTATAATAAGTACTGCCCGCATCAATTCCAGTTCCAATGTATCCTTTGTCTCCAATCGAAAAGCCCACACCGTGTCTTCTGGCTATGCCACCGAAATCAGCCTTTTGCGTCCATGCATCACATTGGCCAAAGCTAAATTCTGGATTCATAGTACATATGATAAACATTGTTACAACCATTTTTTTCATACTGCTGTCATTATTAATTAGTAATAGAAATATGAACAAAAGTACCATCAACCAATATGAAAGACCTGATATCAGAGTGGGTTTGTGGCGAATYCAYCCAYTATTTGTGGTGAATTGGYAATNAGAAAWNNTCTGGGTTGGKGAATTATTCYGTTGTAGYCGGCAAAGATCTTACTTTTTCATCAAAAGCAGGTGCTCTTTAACAATCTTAAGATTGTCTTTGTAAGATTCGCTTACAGGAATGGTCTCTGTACCAATCTTAAGGGCGCTCTTTCCCGCAGAGTGTACCTTTGACACGTGGATAATGTAAGAGCGGTGCACTTTTAAGAAGTTTTGCCCGGCGGGAAGACCTTGGTGCATTGTGTCAATGGTAGAGCGCACCAGGTACTTTTGGTCCTTTGTCACTATTTGCACGTAGTTATCCGCAGCCTTGATCCAGAGAATCGCTCTTGGGTTTATTCTAACTACGCTTGAGGATATTTTTACAACCAGGTAATCGGTTTTGCGAAATATATTAAGCAATGTGATCATCAATTCTCTCACTACATCCCGGTTATAAGTGAGTATTCGAATCTTAAAGAAGGCATAAACAACAGCTGCGAGAAGCAAAGCAATCCCAAGCCTAAACCACCATGTTTCCCAAAAAGGTGCTCGGATGGTCAATTTAAAGGAAGCTGGTTCCTGACTCCACTGCCCGGTATGGTTCATGGCTGATACCTGAAAGGTATAGGATCCTGGAGGAATCGTAGTATACCGAACAGACGTGTTTTGAGTGTATACCCACGAACTGTCTATTCCTGTCATTTTAAGCCGATACTGTAGCTGCCCTGCATTCCTATATGATAATCCTATAAAGCGAATGGTAAACTGGTTTTGATCATAGGGAATGTCATATGAATGGAGAATGCTTGTGTCCTTTTCTGCAATAGAGATCCCGTTAATATATATGTTCGGCCCCCGTTTAGAAGCCGCGTCTTCATTAGGGTCAAATACTGTCAACCCTCTGTTTGTGGCTGCCCAGATCCTATTGCGAAATTTCATTACTTGGTTTACCTCATTGGAGGCCAGCCCGTTGTCTGAAGTATATAACACAATATTGAAGTTGTTTGGGTCATTTTCATAAATAGATACTTTGTTCACTCCATTGTTTGTTGCCAGCCACATATCATTCCCATCAATGAAAATGTCACTGATATTATCAGATGCCAATCCTATAATGGAATTCAATTGGAAGCTTCCGCCAGGGCGGAGAAGTATCAGGCCGGCTCCCTTTGTTGCAACACATAAATTCCCATTAATTTCATCGATGTCGGAAATATGATAACTGAGTAATGAATCGGATTCATGGGCGGATATGAACGAACTATCTTCAAGTGTCCAGAGTCCATGCAAATTGCCCACCCATATTGTGCCCTGACGGTCTTCGTGGAGAGCAGTAACTCTAAACTGATCTTGGTGTGTATCTGAAGAATAGACAGTATATTGATCTATGAGCTTCTTCAACCTCCGGTGATTCCCCATCCATATGCCGCCGTCAGCTGCTTTCACTATACTATGTGATCCACCAATGCCTTCAACAGTGTTGACTCCAAGCCTATCGATTACCATATCCGTACTAGCTGCTCCAACCCATAGWTTTCTTGTTGACGTATCAAAATACAAGGTTAGGATTGCTGGGGTTGTGCCCACATTTAGTTGGTTTTTTGAATAAATGCTATCCGTGATATTAAAGAGGGTACCGTTTCGCAGGCCGGCAAAGACCGTACTTCTTGAATCAGATGCGAGACAGGTAACTTTATCCCCATTCAATCCACTTTCTCGATTGTAGGTCAGGAATTTATTCGAGGACAGATAATACAGGCCATTTTCCAGGGTGGTGAACCATAATCCTCCTTCATAGTCTTGTGTTATAGAAGTTACTGATAAACCGATTAGATAGATGCTTGGGGATTTATCACTCAGCCCGTTCTCGTAAAATAAAACTCCACCCTGATAGGTGCCTATCCAGACATTTTGATCCAGATCCTCCAGGGAGGAAAGCGCGTCATGACTAAGTAGATAATTTTTTGTTGTTAAGCCAGAGGATATTAGGCTCGCCACTCGGCCAGATGTAAATAAGAGGTTATCGCTTTGAATTGAAATGCATTGAAAGTTGGTCCGGCGGTCAATTCTATTTACAGTAGCATGAACGGTATCAAGCCCTTTAATAATTGTAAGCTGCTGGATCCCGGTTCTACTGGGTCCAGAAAAGGAAAATATCTGTACGCTGTCTAGAAGGATAAGTCCAATAGTACCGACGCTATCCAATGCATAATGCGTTACAATTCCTTCACCGTCTATCTCCATATATCCGTGCATATCTACCGTTCTAATGTGCACGTGGTTTTTTGCATCTACATAAAATGATCCTTTGAAAAGGTTGTTGACCGCATTTCCCAGTGYATGATTATGCTTATAMGGCTGAATGCTCCCATCTTCAAATATGGATAGTCGGCCTGAGAAAGAGATGAACCAAATTCTGCCTTTATMGTCTTCATAGATATTGAAAATGGTATTGTCTGTAAGTCCCTCCTGAATGGAGAAATTTCGAAAACCATATCCGTCGAACCGGCTTACCCCAATGTCTGTAGCAAACCACATATACCCTTTTGAATCCTGCATTACATGATGCACTTCTGAACTTGGAAGACCATCCTCTACCGTATAATGGGTGAAGAGGGGCTGGGGAATTTGGGAGAAGAGATTTGAGYAGAATTGAAGACCTGCCAAAGTTATCAAGGTGTTCATCAACAAGCTTCTCCAGTTGATATCCGGCCTTAAATCGGTCATGSGTTTATCGTGAAATTTTGTGTAATGAAACATCCATGCAAAGGAAATTTACACACAGGAAAATGACTCTTTGGATGTTCCATCTGACCTTTGAAAATCAATTATAGGCAGATGAAAGATATGCAATTAAATAAAAACTTCTCAGTACTATATTTCAGCCGTCCGACTCACCCCAAATACAGCAAGGATTCACCACAAATCATCAGGAATTCAGAAAAATAAACCCCAGTGCCTAAACCTATACTCAATAAGACTAAAGCATGCAGAAAAGCTCATTTATTTCTGACATTCCAATTTTTTGCCTCCAAAGTAAGCTGTTGATTTACAATAGATAAGCTATAAAATTCCTCTCCCAAAGGGTCCAGTGGATCACGGGTCATGAAGGCCATGCCCAAATGTAGAGAACCTATTTTGGCCTCTTTCCTACATACCAATGTTCYATTTGCTCCGTTAATTAAAGAGACTTGCCCAATATTGAATTCAAGCACAATCAATGCACAAGTTATATTTATCCGCTACCCTGGTTTATTTAACTTTCCTCACTGCAATTGTCATTCTTGCAAATAACGAATGGGCCAGTTGGCTATTCAATATCTTTGAGGGACTTCCCTATGCCGATAAGGTAGGGCATTTGTTCCTGATGGGGATCTTCTCATTCCTTTTGAATTCAGCGCTCAGGTGTAGAGAAATAACAATAAGGGGAATCAAAATCTTACTCGGTAGCTTGATCGTTTGCGGTATTGTATTAGCAGAAGAAGTTTCTCAGGTATTCGTGGAATCCAGAAACTCAGATCCATTGGACATGCTATTCGATGTAATGGGAATTTACCTGTTTGGGTTACTGGCCAGGCGCTTAGGAGATACAGCTACCAAGTCGGTGGAACAAACACGCTAGGCTTCTGCCAAACGGCCAAAGGAGGTATTCCAGTACGCCCTCTCCTTATCTGACCCGTGTGGTCTCGAAATATTCGCCCAACGTCTGGCCTTTAGAACTTAGGCCTGCTTGCTTTCCTGTAGAAATTATTCTTCTTAGAAAGCCTGAGTCGAAAGGAAGARGCATATCCCTTTGGATATTCRATSGTATATATGAGCTGAATATTCTTTTTTTCTTCACCCGGCTTCAAGGAATATTGCCATACTACCTCGCCGTTTTCATCATYCAGCYGCCCCGATGAGAATTGTTCAAAGTCAACCTTAACATTGTTTGTTTGCGATATCGGCACCTGATCAAACAAGTACAATTCGGCATCTTCTGTAAGATTGTTCTTTACCGTAAATTCATAGGCTACGGTCTCCTTGATTTTATTATTCTTCTCTTTCTTGAAGGTTCTGTTTCCAATTTCAGCCTTTTTTACGGTGATGCCATCGTCCTTTCCCAGTGTGATATTCAGTGTATCGCTGTTGGCTTCGCTTATCTCCATAAGCGTATTTCCTACAAGGGTTCCATTGAGGTTCACCTTAGCCGTGGCGTCGAGCAATTGCAATGAACGCCAATCAGTCACTTGAACAATCAGAAAGGCTGATGCATTTACAGAAGGAACAGCGTGATACACAAAACTAATGGGTAAAGTACTTGTAAACACGCCAAATGAGTATACCGCGCCATTCGCGGGTACAGATTGAAGACTGGGCACCTTCACTTTTGTGGATGTTGTCGGCACTTTGGTTTCTACATACTCTACTCCCCCCAAGAGTGATAATTCGCCAATCTTAGCCTGTGCAGGGGCAATTTCTCGCTGATCGGTACCAAACCTGTTTGTTATGTACCATGGGTTTATTTCAGGAAGCCGCTGAGGGGCCTCCARGGGAAAAGCCGCAGACATATACAGTTGCACTTCATTCCAATCCTCACCCGTTTGATTCATGACCTTAACGATATACTTCAGGTCGAGTTCTTTTTTATTGGACTCAGCAAAAATCTCATAGAAAGGAGCCCAGCCTGCTCCACCTGTCAGGTATTTCAGCCGGACCTGCTTATTTATAGGTGCACTATTTGACACAAGCATGCGAAGATTGGCGGTATGYTCATCCTTAAATGTTTCATTCGCCAGTTTTGTCTCCAATAGTTTTGCTTCAATTTYCCGAATCTGCATCTTCARMKSYATACCCTTMMTTTCGTAATARGCRAGYAGGGARYTGAGARTTGWGGCRTCATTTACRTTTGATAATTCRTTTACTTTTTTATTCAAYGCATCAAGCTGATTCKTGAAAATTTCCCKCYTATCYTCAATKGCYTTTATCTCRTCATCTGAAAAACGCCTTTCYARGGAAGCATTGATGAGTATCAAATCCTTTTCAAGTATTTGCACTGCCCTCGGTAAAATTTTGCTGGAAACGTTCTTTAAAATGATGGTATTMARTCCWGGYTGGAGTTCAATACCCAATTYGTGGGTTATTTCCGCRCCGACATAGAATACCGTTACCTCTTTTACATTGGGGTYTAGCTCKAGTTGTGCRTAACTATTAGMTATGCAAATCCAGAARARTAGAATCAGAACTGTGAGTTGTTTCATYRAAGAAGGTGTTTCAKAGTAAGARCTAAGTCGYTCCGCTGCCGTTTGTTGACAATATACGCAATGTGGTAAAAARGGNAGCGYSYMTMYTCCRGTGTMRSSYWMMAMKCTMYGTRMKASYGCTTTTGTAGTCTATCTGCACTGCCTACCGTCTGTCTTCAAATGAAGACAGGTTAGACGGGGCAGTAGGCAGGCAGACAGACAGACTTCAAGCTTCACGTATTATACCCTGATAAATTATCAGGTGTATCATTCAATCTTCAATAAACGGTGAGTCAGAACTGTTCTCCGTGCTCAAAGTCTATCATCATATTGCAAACCGGCAATGTTGTAAAGTTGCGACTACGTCGCAACCTTATGCCCAATAATAAAAGGCCCTTAAAGCTGTGTAAAAAGCCCCGTCTWTTTATTTCTCTATTTCGCCACRGTAATCCTCTTGTTAATCACCCCGTCATCAGTGAGGATACGAACTACATAGATACCATTGGCGTGATTGCGGAGGTCAAACGCAAGCTTGTTTTTTAATCCTGTATTGTTGCTTTTCAACCTCAGTTCTTCCCCCTGCATATTGTAAACGCTAATGCTGGGCACCATCTCTTTTTGTGATTCGATCTCSAGGGTAAACTGACCGGCACTGGGGTTGGGRTAAATGTTAACAGATGGATTTAAGATACCGTTGAATATACCTGGAACTGTAACCGTAACCGTTACCGTTACCGAATCACAATGGATATCCGAGCATCCTGTTATCATATTGGTTGTGGTAAGGCAAACATTATAGGTGCCTCCTGATATATACGAATATGATGGATTGGTAAGTGTGCTGGACGCACCATCGCCAAAATCCCATGCATAGGCTAAAACGCTGGAAGTATCAGGTGAGGTTTGCGTGAAATTCACGTTTAGCTCTGTTGCGCTTTTTGTAAATCCAGAGGTTGGACTGGGATTGACATTTAAGGTTGTTATAAGCACACTATCGCAGCCATTGATGGCCGTTAATGTGTCATAGTATATTCCAGGTGCAATCTGGAATGTTCCCTGTAAAAGGATGCTGTCCATATCGCAGATGACTGTTGATACTGATTTTTGAATTAACGGTGGTTCTGTTAAGATGACCGAATCGGTGGAGATACAGCCAAAAGAATTGGTAACCGATACATGGTAAATGCCCGCGATTAAGTTGCTGATGCTGTTTGTTGTATCCGTGGTTGACCAAATGTATGTATAGGGTAGGGCAGTACCGGATGTTAAGACCGTTGCTGCACCGTCACCTCCACTTTTACAGGTTGGAGACTGCTTTGTGAAGGTGAGGGTGTCGCACGGAAGGGGAGGAGGTGCTTTGCACTTTCCGGCACTACCGGCATCGAAAATGGATTGAATTTCAGCTTGAGAGAGTTCGCGATCAAATACTTCAACCTCATCAATGAGGCCATCCCACAGATATGCGCTCGTGTTGGTCGAAGAACCGATGAACAGGTTTTGGGGATTACCTGTTGCTCCACTTATTGGTGTTCCAGTCCCTGCCAGAACACCATCGACGTAGAGTTTGAGACTCCCGGGATTCGTTGTCCCATCCCAGGATCCTGCTAAAAAGGTCCATCCTGTAGAAGTAATATTGGCGCCAGCGAAACTTCCGGGTTCAAAAGAATAACTTCCAACTCCGGAGATATCTTTGATATAAAATCTCCATTGCCCATTTTCTATCAGTAATGCGAATCCTATCCCGCCCGTTGTTTCACCACCATTTGCAAGAATGTACTGGCTTGAAGATCCAATTGAAGTTGGATTCACCCAAGCATCAACTGTATAAGGTGGTGTATTGACAACCGGATCGCCAACGCTCACATAATCACCAAATCCGTCAAAACGCATYGCATTGCCGACCATTCCTGTGTCAATGGTAGCGCCTACGAGTGTCCCGTCATAGGTCCCCTGAATGTCAACAGCAGTGCTTCCGGAGATACTATCTCCATCCCACCATGCAACCATGCCCGGAGGTGGTGTAACACAATTGGACTGAGCAAAGGAGAAATGAAAGAGAAAACAGGCGATGATTGTTAAGATGCCTGATGTAAAAACTTTACTCAGTATGTACTTTACCCGTCTGAATTTAATTCCCATGTCCAACGATCTAATCTCCCGTGCAAAACTTCTTTACATAGGTATCCCGTGAAAATAGCTTGCAACCCGGGGTGAAATCAAGTTTTTGGAGACATTTGTTGCGAAAACGGCAGTATTTGTGGTGAACCGGGTGCTTTGTAAGCTCAAAAGGATGGACAAAGGCTGGCAGCGCCTCTAAATGTATGGGTAAGAACCTTATTCTTTCATTAGCTGAAATTGAGCTTTTAGTGTTTCTAAACCGATTCTGTAGTTATATCCAACCGGAATATTAACATCGTTTATCAATACCGACCTGGAGTTAATTGCCTTCACTTTGTCAGTGCTGATTATATAGGAACGGTGAACCCTCATGAACCGCTCCTTTTCAGGCAATTTTTGCTCGATGGCCTTTAGTGAGGACCGGACAAGGTAATTCTTTTCAATAGTGACTATATCCACATAAATATTTTCAGCCTTAATCCACAAAACTTTATCGGGGTCTATTCTAGTCAAACCTGATGTCATATTCACTACAAGGTATTTCTTACGTCTGAATTTTTTCAGTAATAGAATCAGCAATTCTCTAACTACATCTCGATTATAGGTCAATATTCTAATCTTAAAAGAGGCGTATATACCGGCCAGCGCTATTAATAAACATGAAATTCTGAACCACCTGGTGCGCCAAAACGGGGGATTAATTATTATTTGTATTCCGGCCTCTACTTCACTACTGAAGCCATCTTCATTGATTGCATTTATTCTGAAAGTATAATTTCCGGGGGGCATAGCAGCGTATCGAACACTTGTATTGGTCGTATATATCCAATTGCTGTCAAGSCCMTYCATCTTATAGGYATAYTGMAGTTTKCCAGCATTTMTRTAKGAYAAACCRRTATASCTTATACCWATATARTTTTGATCATARNTCAAAWNTGTAYCSRTYKKYRAGCAKWGTGTCTTCATCSAGRACRSTYAYRCCRGTRATATAKATYGGWGGRGGYAYRRYATTSYGTTTTACCYGRTCAGGTTTAAAKACKGTYAACCCTYTWTCYGTKGCMACCCASRYTKMYYWMYMAARKWKRAGTACCTGGTTAACTTCATTGGAAACGAGTCCGTTTATGGTGGTAAAACTCTCGATCGTGTGATTAAATATGCCGTCATGAAAAGTGATTTTATTCAATCCYYTATTCGTGGCAAGCCAGAAGACATTGCTGTCAACGAATATATCTTGCACATTGTCRCTCAACAACCCATCSSTYGCACTTATTTGATAAAKACTATCGGCACTGAYAATTAAAATCCCCGCTCCTCTTGTSGCCAGGCATAAATCATGATTTATGGTTTCAGYRATATCAGTTATCCTGTTTTTAAGAAGATCATTYCTKGCCCCATAATATTCAAAMTTGTTATTCTCAAATCGCCACAGCCCATGTAAATTGCCCGTCCATATAGCACCYTGGAAATCCTCAAATATGACATCCACCCGCACAGTTTCTTTTATTGAGTCTGCCGAACTTAACCATGCAGCCTTCGCATTRGGAAAGTGGCTTACCCCTTTCTGRTGTCCWATCCAAATACTATTGTCCCGACCTTTAACAAAATCATAGGTAACTCCGGTGTTTTTGCTCTTGTGTATCTCCCCTTCGTTCACATAATAGTCAGTACCAACCGTGCCTATCAACAATGTCTTATCCACTTGATCATACAGTAAAGCCCTAATAGGTCCCGTACTGTTTAATTCTATGGATTCCACCGAATTGGAATTAACAGCGTRGATAATGCCATTACCAAGTCCTGCAAAGATGATTTCTGATCCATCTGTGGCCAAACACTCAACTTTATCATCAAGGAAACCATTRCTTTCATTGTAACTTAAGAATTCATTTGAACGCATGTAGTATACTCCATCCTCCAGKGTGGTAAACCAAAAGCTGTTCTCTGAGTCATGGAGAATGGATGAGATAGATAAACCTGCTAAATACTCCTTAGGTTCCCGGTCAATTAGCCCGTTTTTGAAAAATAAAACTCCTCCTTTTCGAGCACCAAGCCAKATGTGCTCATTTTTATCCAAGGTCATGCACAAGGATTGTTTCTCTATTGAGGTTTGCAAAACTTCCTTTGAGGATTGAATTTCAATCAGGTCTCTATCTGCCGTGAATAGGATGGTTCCGTTTTCTTTTATAATACAATTGGAATTTGGTTGGTTTGATAAGCCCGGGAAATTGATTTCCGCTYTTATTCTATCTGATTTAATATTAAGGATGAATTTAGGTGCTACCCAGGAAGAATAGCTCCCAAATACRGTGACGGAATCCATCTGAATGATGTCATAGACATTGGTTGTTTTAAGTTGGTGCTTGTATATGGTAAGCTGGCCTGTGCCAGTGATTTTTAAATATCCCTGGCGGTTAACCCCAATATAAATATTGTCCTCCTKGTCTATATAAAAGGAACTTTTATAAAGCTTTGTAAAAACTTTTTGCAACGTATCGTTGTATTCATATTCATGGATACTATTACCCTCGTAATAAGACAATTGCCCGGAGAAGGGTATAAACCATATTCTTCCACGATAATCTTCATAAATATTGAATACGGTATTGTCAGGTAAGCCATCTGCCAAAGACATATTTTGGAATTCGTAGCCGTCAAAYCGACTTACACCCATGTCAGTTGCAAACCAGATGTACCCCCTGGAGTCTTGAATTACATGATAAACTTCTGAGCTGGGCAAGCCATCTTCAACTGTATAATGTCGGAAAGTAGGTTGAGGTTGCTGGCAGAAGGTTAATTGAGGAGCAACAGTCGATAAACCTAAAATGATAATAAACGTGAACAGTGTTCTACCCCTTCTCTGTATTTCCATCGCAATGCAAAGGAAAGCGATTTAACAGATGATTCAAAGCGGGGAAGTATTTGATATTGAGCTGCTCGCCTTATGGATGGGGGCAATTGCTGTCCGGTCAACAATTCATAAAGAATAAAGAAAAGCGGCCACCCGGATGGCTAATTGGTTGAAGGAGACCTTGCAATAATCGAAAGGCCCGCTTTGTGTGAAGTGATGATAAAAAACAACATCGTCTTAGAAAGGCTTAAGGGTGGAGAATCCGTTGAGAAGAGCTGTAGGAAGGAAGATCATTTGCGGAGCGAACAAGCGCCAGATAAGAACCAGGTCTTTATACCCAGGTGAAAACAGCTACTATATTATTGTATTACAAGCACTTATTCCTTTTTTTTTTTTTGAGAAAAATAATGTGTATCCTACAGCTTGTGCAACCCAAATTCAGTAAGACAAACAAAAAAAATGAAAAATGATGGGAAAACCGGACGCYGTTAGCTTTTATTTTGACCGTTACACTCCCTATTTTTCTAATTTTGTGGTATGAGTAAAATTGTGCTTGGAATAATAAGAGAAGGTAAAACTCCACCGGATAGGCGTGTGCCGCTCACTCCAGCGCACTGCGCATCCTTGCTTTCTGAGTACGAAGATCTCGAGATAATTGTTCAACCCAGCGAGGTGCGGGGTTATTCTGATGAGGAATACAATGCACTGGGAATTGCCGTTCRGGAGGACTTAACYCCATGCGATATAATMATGGGCGTAAAAGAGGTAATGTTGGATGACCTCATCCCTGAGAAGAAATATCTCTTCTTTTCGCACACGATCAAGGAGCAGGAGCAGAATAGAGAGCTTCTTCAAGCCGTGCTGGGAAARAAGATTCAGCTTATAGACTACGAATGCCTGACCCATAAAAATGGAYTGAGGATTATYGGTTTTGGAAGGTATGCCGGAATTGTAGGTGCTTACAATGCGTTGCTGGGGTATGGAAAAAGAAAGGGTACGTATGCGCTCAAGGGGGCTCATGAGTGCAAGGATAGGGATGAATTGAATTCGGTTTTGGGAACATTGAAGCTGCCACCGGTCAAGATTGTGCTTACTGGCGAGGGTAGAGTGGCGGGAGGCGCGAACGAAACGCTGGAAACCCTGGGTGTGGAGCAAGTTAATCCAAGCGAATTCTTGAATGAAACCTATGATCATGCAGTATATACGCAGCTTGGAGTTTTGGATTATAACAAAAGAGAAGATGGCAAACTTTTAGACGAAAAAGACTTTTTCAAGAATGGAGGAGGCTATGAAACGGCCTTCATTCCCTTTACCAGAGTGAGTGATATATTTATTTCATGCCATTTTTGGGATCCTTCGGCACCTAAACTATTTGACCATGATGATACCAGGGATCCATTCTTTAAAATTGAAGTCATTGCGGATATTTCTTGTGATATTGAAGGCTCGATACCAACTACATTAGAAGCATCTTCTATTGCTGASCCATTTTATGGATACARCAAAGAAACCGGTGAGAAAGGAGATGCGTTTGCCGATGAGAATATAACSATCATGGCTRTTGATAATTTACCRTGCGAGTTACCACGGGATTCCTCAAAGGGATTTTCTGATGATTTGGTTACCAATGTATTGCCCTCTTTGTTTGGGAAAGATTCCAGCCGTATTATTGAACGTGCTTCGATAACAAAGGAGGGGGAACTTACAAGGAACTTCCGGTATTTATCAGATTATATAAACGGCCATTAAGCCGTTACAGAAGCTGCTGACTTCATAGCCTTTACCGTTTCCACCGGATCATCCGTTCCAAATATGGCACTTCCGGCGACAAGCACATCAGCTCCAGCAGCTAATAGGTTACCTGCATTACCGGGGCCCACACCACCATCAATTTCAATTTGAGCTGAGGAATTGTGTGAAGTGATCAGTTCCTTAAGTGCCCGAACCTTGGCATAGGTGTTTTCAATAAACTTCTGTCCTCCAAATCCTGGATTCACAGACATAATGCATACCACGTCCACATCTGCAATTACATCTGCCAGGAGGCCTACGCTCGTATGCGGGTTGATAGCAACACMCGCTTTCATTCCTGTTCCATGAATTGCCTGAATCGTTCGGTGTAAATGGTCACAAGCTTCGTAATGTACGGTTAAGTTGTATACACCCAGCTTGGCATAATTATCTATAAACTGATCAGGCTTGACGATCATCAAATGAACATCCAAGGGTTTTGTAGCATGTTTTGCCACGGCCGTGACGCTTGGAAAACCAAAGGATATATTAGGAACAAACACACCGTCCATTACATCTACATGAAACCAATCAGCATCAGAGCCGTTGATCATCTCCACATCTCTTTGCAGGTTACCGAAATCTGCAGCAAGTAAAGATGGTGCTATAAGATGGTTCATAGTTTTTTTCTGTTCGGCTATGCCTCACGACATTTGCTCGTTTCTCTCGCGTTATTGGCTGCTTCGCAGCGTAATTCGGTTGTATTGTGCAAAATCAACAACTGAATTACGGCGCGTAGCGCCTAATGACGCACCGACCGCGTGCGCTAAAGCTATAGCGCAAGGTGTTAATGACGCTGCGAAGCAGCCAATAACAGCGCGCAACGCGTAATCCACCTGCAAAAATAAATATTTAAACAAGAAATAAGCAGGACTGTAACTACCCTAAATAGGACTTCAGCAATTTACTCTTGGAAGTAGACTTTAGTCTACGGATTGCTTTGTCTTTGATCTGTCGTACACGCTCTCTGGTGAGCTCATAGGTAGTGCCAATCTCTTCAAGGGTCATAGGCGGCTTTCCACCTAAACCGAAGAAGCACTGCACAACTTCAGCTTCTCGTGGGGGCAAAGTTGCTAACGCTCTTCCAATCTCATCCTGAAGTGACTCATTGATCAGTACAGCATCGGGATTTGGCATGTCATCAGTTGACATCAGGTCATACAGATTGGCTTGGTTATCCTCCCGGTTTGATACGGGTGCATCCATGGATACATGTCGTCCCGATATCTTCATAGATTCATTCACATCTTTTTCTGTCACTTCCAAACTATCAGCTACTTCATCAGGCGAAGGTTCTCTTTCAAATTTTTGCTCCAATGAAGAGAAAGCTTTGTTCACTTTCTGAATAGATCCAATTTTATTGAGAGGTAACCTTACCACTCTTGCTTGCTCTGCCAGAGCCTGCAGAATGGACTGACGAATCCACCACACAGCATAGGAGATAAATTTGAATCCCCTTGTCTCATCAAATCGCTGAGCCGCTTTTATCAATCCTAGATTACCCTCATTAATTAAGTCGGGAAGAGAAAGTCCCTGGTTCTGATATTGTTTCGCAACTGAAACTACAAATCGTAAGTTCGCTTTGGTCAATTTCTCCAACGCCGACTGGTCTCCAGCTTTAATCGCTTTGGCAAGCGTGACCTCTTCTTCCGCAGTAATCAGCTCTAACTTGGAGATATCCAAAAGATATTTATCCAAGGAAGCGGTCTCCCGGTTGGTCAGTTGTTTAGTTATTTTTAGTTGTCTCATATATACTTGCTTTATCTACGCTCGTTATTTTCTATCTCAATAGGCTGCCTTATAACGGTGAATTGCCTGATTAGGTTACAATTTTTTGCATAAATCAGTTAAAAAGACAAAAAAATGCACTTCACCAGATAGGCYGGTAAAGTGCATTCAGTTCAATTTAGAACCTTATTCCGCTTGTTCAGCGGGAGCCGGAGCTGCTTCTGATTCCGGTTTAGGCAATAATATCTTTCTCGAAAGTTTGAACTTTCCCGATTTTGGATCGATAGCGATGAGTTTTACTTTAATCTCATCTCCTTCCTTAAGAACAGCTTCAACTTTTTCAAGTCTTGTCCATTCTATTTCCGAAATGTGAAGCAAACCTTCTTTACCAGGCATAATCTCCACAAATGCTCCATAAGGCATTATGGACTTGACCTTWGACAYRTAAACCTCGCCAACCTCAGGCCTTGCGGTGATCGCTTTTATCTTGCTTTTAGCAGCTTCAATGGACTCTTTGTTTTCAGAGACAATGTCAACAACTCCGTGTCCATCCACTTCTTCAATCATGATTACAGCACCAGTAGCTTCTTGCATCTCCTGAATGATTTTACCACCAGGCCCGATCACTGCACCGATAAACTCCTTATCGATAATGATTTGTTCAATTCTCGGTGTATGCTCCTTATAATCTGAATTGGGTACGGCCAGTGTCTTCTTGATTTCTTCAAGAATGTGTAGCCTTCCTTCTTTAGCTTGCTCTAGAGCAGCCGTAAGAACTTCATGCGAAAGACCATCTACCTTAATGTCCATCTGACAAGCAGTGATACCGTCTTCTGTACCGGTTACTTTAAAGTCCATATCTCCAAGGTGATCCTCGTCGCCAAGGATATCTGATAAAATACAATGCTTGCCATCAGGATCAGAAATCAAACCCAYGGCTATACCAGATACTGGCTTTTTGATTTGAACACCAGCATCCATGAGCGCCAATGATCCAGCACACACAGTTGCCATTGAAGACGAACCATTTGATTCAAGAATATCGGATACTACACGTATAGTGTATGGATTATCAGTTCCTGTAGGAAGCACTGGCTTCAGGGCTCTAAGCGCAAGATTACCGTGTCCAACCTCTCTTCTGCTAACCGCTCCCTTAAATTTGGCCTCTCCAGTAGAGAAGGGGGGGAAGTTGTAGTGAAGTAAGAAGTTATTCTTTCCAGAGTATACAACACCGTCGATCAACTGCTCATTCATCTTTGTTCCCAAAGTGATGGTTGTAAGCGATTGTGTTTCACCTCTTGTAAAGATAGCTGATCCATGTGCTCCTGGCAGATAGTCAACCTCTGACCAAATGGGGCGCACTTCATTCATTTTTCGACCGTCTAGTCTTACACCTTCGTCAAGCATAACACGTCTGATTGCCTCCATTTCAACGTCGTGGAAGTATTTCTTCGCCAATCCTTCTTTTGCGGCGAGATCTTCTTCTGACATGGAATCCAAAAATTCCTGACGTACCGCTTTGAAATCAGCACCGCGCTCTGCCCGGTTTGAATTTCCCTTTTTGGCCACCTCATAAAGTTTCTGGTAAGTAGCTTCCTTAACAGCCGCTCTWAGGTCTTCRTCRTTGTCTTCGTGATTGTACTCGCGCTTTACCTGAGCTTTTTCAACTTCAGCAGCAAGTTCCTTTTGTGCTTTACATTGGTCCTTGATGGCCTCATGGGCAACAGCAATGGCTTCCAACATTTCTGCCTCCGAGATTTCACTCATCTCACCTTCAACCATCATGATATTCTCTTCAGTTCCTGCAACGATCATATCAATATCGCAGCCTTCAAGATTTTCAACGGTTGGGTTGATGATCCAGTTACCTTCATTTCTAATGATTCTGGTTTCCGAAACGGGTCCGGCAAATGGAATGTCAGACACTGAAATAGCGGCTGAGGCTGCAAGACATGCAAGTGATTCAGGTGTTGAGTCTGGTCCGAGAGAGATCAAACTAACGAGCACTTGAATCTCAGAATGATAATCCGAAGGAAACAAAGGCCTCAATGCCCTGTCTATTAATCTTGAAGTTAATGTTTCGTGATCATTAGGCCTGGCTTCTCTTTTGAAGAAACCGCCTGGGAATTTACCCGCTGCCGGATATTTTTCTCTGTAGTCTACAGATAAAGGTAGGTAATCGATACCTACTGCAACTCTCGTATTAGAAACGACTGTTGCCAATAACATGGTATTGCCTTCGCGAACGACTACCGAGCCGTCGGCTTGCTTGGCGAGTTTGCCAGTTTCAATTGAGATGGTTCTTCCATCCTTCAAATTAACTGACTTGGTTATTACATTTAATGACATAATTTATTGTTTTAGATATAAAGTCTGTCCTTTGCCCGTTTGGCAAAGGGGTTCATCTTTATTTGTTATTATTTGGAAAAGAAAATTAGGGAGGAGCTGAGCATCTAAAATATGATGCGCAAATATCTTACTTCCTAAGCTTTAACTTCTTGACGATCTCTCGGTATCTTTCGATATCCGTGCTTTTCAGGTAGTTCAGTAGTCTTCTTCTYTTACCTACCATCAGTACCAAAGATCGCTCTGTAGCGACGTCTTTTTTATTACCCTTAAGATGTCCTGTTAAGTGTTCTATTCTTGAAGTGAACATAGCAATCTGACCTTCAGAAGTTCCTGTATCCGATTCTTTCGAATTGTATTTCTTAAAGATCTCCTTCTTRTTTTCAGCTGTCAAAGACATATTCTTTGTTTCTTTTTTTCTCTATTCCTTTTTTATTCGCYGCAAAGGTAATAATTTCTTTCCACTTCAAGAAAAGAACATGYAAATTCTTATCWGGAGCAATGCGTGAATGGTCATGGCTATTGCGAAGTTTCAGTCTCAGCTTCTACTTCAACTTTCGAAACGGCAGGGGTACTGCACATTTTAATCAGTTGMGAAATCGTCGATTTGAGGTCCTTCCTTTCVACGATCATATCCAAAAAACCATGATCCAGTACAAATTCCGATGTTTGGAAACCTTCAGGCAGATCCTTTCCGATTGTCTCTTTTACTACTCTAGGGCCGGCAAATCCGATCAATGCACCTGGCTCGGCGATGTTAAAGTCCCCAAGCATCGCATACGAAGCAGTAACTCCACCGGTAGTTGGGTCAGTAAGGAGTGATACGTAAGGTAGTTTTGCTTTGGATARCYTTGTGAGCTTTGCTGAAGTTTTGGCCATYTGCATCAGGGAGAAGGCCGCTTCCATCATTCGGGCYCCACCAGATTTTGAAATAATCACCAGTGCCGCTTCATTTTCAATACAGTGGTCAATAGCCCGGGATATCTTTTCACCTACAACGGAACCCATTGATCCGCCAATAAAACTGAAGTTCATGCAAGCGATCACAACCTCTTGCTTATTAATCGTACCATAGGCCGTYGTAATCGCATCTTTAAGCCCCGTTTTCTCTTGCGTTGCCTTCAGCCGATCCTTGTATTTTTTATTGTCTTCAAATTTTAAGGGGTCTGCTGGAGCTAATTTCTTATTGATTTCGACATACTTTTTTTTCCCATTATCGAATAATAAATTGAGGTATTCTGTGGCTCCTATCCTGGCGTGATATCCACATTTACATACGTGGAGGTTGCTGCTGTGTTCTTCTGTTGTAGTTAGTTCACTGCATTTAGGACATTTGAACCAAAGACCTTCCGGGGTTTCCTTCTTGTCCTTSGTTGAGGTAGTAATGCCGTCCTTTATTCTCTTAAACCAACCCATRAAATTGTTGACTGACGATTATRTGTRGYAGATTAATTTTGGCATTTACGATTGAMATTGCGCCTCTCAAYCNAGAATYTCCAATCYGCCGTTTTAAATCTAAYTACGCGACCGTAATATCCTTAGACAAATATACRTCTTGAATTGAATTGAGCAACTCCACGCCTTCCTTCATCGGTTTCTGAAAGGCCTTTCTGCCTGATATAAGTCCCGTTCCTCCAGCGCGTTTATTGATCACAGCAGTCGTTACAGCATCGGCAAGATCTGTAGCCCCACCTGAAGCACCTCCTGAGTTGATTAATCCGGCACGTCCCATATAGCAATTGGCCAACTGATACCGGCATAAGTCTATRGGGTTATCTGACGAAAGCTCGCTGTACACCTTGTCGTGCGTTTTYCCAAATCCAATTGCGGTGTAGCCGTTGTTATTGGTCGGGAGTTTTTGCTTAATGATATCTGCCTGGATYGTAACMCCTATGTGGTTCGCCTGACCGGTAAGATCTGCCGCTGCATGGTAATCTGTCCCATCCGCTTTAAAGCCTGAATTTCTAAGGTAGCACCAGAGGATCGTTCCCAAGCCCAATTCATGRGCTACTTCGAACGCATCCGCAACTTCTTCAATCTGCCGGTTGGATTCCTCGGACCCAAAGTATATGGTCGCTCCAACGGCTGTAGCACCSAGATTCCAGGCCTCCTCAACTGAACCAAACATTATTTGATCATAAGAGCTTGGATATGTCAACAACTCATTGTGATTGAGTTTCACAATAAATGGAATYTTGTGTGCATACTTTCTGGAACACGAGGCCAACACACCAAATGTTGATGCAACMGCATTACACCCACCTTCCAGGGCCAACTCAATGATATTGGCCGGATCRAAATAGGCTGRATTTGGAGCAAATGATGCYCCAGCCGAATGTTCTATACCTTGATCTACCGGCAGAATAGAGACATATCCAGTRCCACCCAAATTTCCGTGGTTGAATATAGCTGCGAGACTTTTCAGCACCTGTRTGTTTCGGTTTGAYTCCTTGTAAACCCTGTCAACAAAGTCTGATCCGGGTAGGTGAAGACTATCCTTTGGAATMGTCTCACACTTGTGAGTAAGAAGAGAAGAATGCTCACCCAGGAGTTCTTCAATCTTATTTGTTGCAACCGCTGTGCTTGCCATTTTGTTGTGCTTTTACCTGCCTGCTGGCAGTCTGGTCTGGTTAAAKAAGTTTCAAAATTAAGAAAATTAGGAATATGAATCTCTACGAATATACGAATGGAATACATSGAACTTTAACCAGCCGAATGAGMAAAAYCTGATTCTGGTCRCGYGTTTATGATRAATTCCCTGTAKCGGAGYTGRGTAATGYTACTGGAGTTTAGCAACTTAGCCTTCAKCAATGCACTCGTATATTCGTATYYGTACCCACTAGAACGGGTAACCAATCCCCAAATTRTAGTTTATATCAGAGAAGCTGTCGTAAGGRTGCACCCATCGTTGRCCCACTGGTTCCCNTGGGNTCTTTRATTCTYAYMGCAGCATCTACCCGTATAATAAAGTARTTGTAATTAAGGCGTATYCCCAAACCCGCTCCCATTGCTATTTCATTCAGGAATTTATCTGGTGCGAATACTSCGCCRGGGCGATCTGGGTCYTCAASYGTAAGCCAAATATTACCGGCATCGATGAARGCTGCCCCTTCCAGGGGSCCCAGGAATTCAAATCTGGATTCTATATTTSCYTCAAGTTTTACATCYGCTATTTGATCAAAGCKGACTTYTCCATTATATGCRCCGGGTCCAATATTGCGGGCCTGCCAGGCTCTTAATCCATTTGCACCACCTGCAAAATARCTTTTCTCAAARGGCATSACASTGGAATTGCCRTAGGGCAGTCCCAGTCCGGCAGCAAAGCGAAAGACAATCGTGCTGTATCTATTGATGAAGTTATAGTTTCGCACATCAATATCCGCCCTGAGGTACTGTGCGTACKKGATCCCAAATATGCTRTACGAGCCAWAGGTGCTATCCGCYGGAGCRTCRCTTACCCTRCTTGCACCACGCAGRAAATTGCCGGCAACCTCAACATTGCCCCTGAAATATGTAAAGTTGACTTTTCTATTTAATTGTTGACTCGTGTATATAAATGAATAGCGGGTCGCCGAGATGAAATGGTTGGTAAAACTATTGCGCAAGAAAGCATTGCTGAAGGTRCTATCAAGAATTGGTGAATCATCTTTGATCTTCACCGAACTGATATTAAAGGGAGCCAGYACATGGGTTTTACGAGCGGACTCCTTCCACTCATASGTAAATCCACCTTCCCAKATCCATCTYGTATAATCTGATCGGACCTGGTAATTRTATGATGCCCGTAAAGACGTTTTAGGGTCGTATCTTTTTGGTATCATCTCTTCTTTGATAGGAAATAACAGCCTYGGGAAATTTACTTTCAACTCCGGRCCGGCTTCTACCGTATTGAATAAACCCAGTTCATCKATGCTTTCYGTTTCACCCGCAAAGGTTTTCTGCCCTTCCAAACCAGCTTTAATACTKATTTCYAATGTYTCTGCGCCCTTGAATATGTTCTTGTTTCGATAAATAAAGTTCTCTGCTATTCCCAGGTTTCCTGAGGCGTGGGTGCCTTCAGCTTCAATCTGAATTGTGTGCTTTGGTATTGGATTGAGTTGTATCAGACAATTGAGCTCATCTTCCTTTTCTGACTTTTGGAATTGAATATTGATGAACTTGAATATTTTCAGTGCAGCCAGGTGCCGGTAGGTATTGTCAAAATTGTCAATTTTGAAATATTCATCTTTTCGGATGAATACCTTTCTCGATAAYGTCTTAAATCGGATATAGGCATTGCGATCYGCTTTCTCATTTATACTCTCCTTAAAGATCAGGAAATTGTAATCACCGTATGTGACAGTATCCAGGGGCCTGGAWGCTTCCTCGGGGTAAAAATCCGGTTGGATATATATGTTCTTGATCTTGTACTTTTTGTGAGCAGTCTCTTTAAATCCTGAGGTTGTCTTTTTTTTGAACGGATCTATAATAATGGTGAGCGCGATACTATGTCCACCAAGGGAAGTATCGGCAGTGAATCGAACATAATCCTTCGAAAAGAAAAAGTAACCTTCATTTTTTAGTCTCTTGACAATCTTGTCTCGTTCCTGGTCCAGGGCCTCTTCATCATAATTCTCTCCAATTTTGAGCAAGGATGYCTCCTGATCACKTGTTACAATMTTCCCAATTGTTTCATCTYCAATTTGATGATTGAGTTTACCGATTACGTACCTTGGCCCAGGGTCGACCCGATARTAAACTTTTGCTCTTCCTCCTTCATGCTTGAGRTAGTTTTTATAGGCAATTGAGTCACGCACCTCATTGTTGAAAAAGCCTTTATTGTAGAGAGAAAGTTGCATTTGCTGAACGGTTTTTTCAACACTCTTCRCATCTACAAGTACGGGGGGTTCTCCAATGATCTTGTTTATTGTTGTTTCTATCTCCTCCGTCACTTTGAGATCAAGGTTTTTGGATTGCTTCTTCCGCTGTCTTCGTGTRGTGAAGTTGTAAACGGCAAGGTGAAACTTGATAATGCCAAGCATTTTGGTATTTGGCTTTTGTTGGATGTAGTCATCCAATTGCGTTACGGTTTCATAGGTCGCTTTGATCTGAGGTTTGGCAATTTTGGATTGACTCTCTTTTTCAAGAGTGATCACGTTTTTTACCAATAAATATTCATTTTTCCCCAGCTTGGAAACCGGATTACATTGCATGAAAAGCAAAGCGGCCARGACCAGGGTTAAACYGCGTGACAATAGTCTATTCCCGGTGCAGGTGTTATATTTGACGTCAATTGTCTTGATAGGGTRCTGAAATGATTCAGGATRCAGATTCCTTTAARCATCATGGCAAAGCTAATAATATTGACCTCAAAAGGATTCGCTAGAAGATGATAACCAAAAACGAGCTAAAGCTGATCAGGTCTTTGAAAGACAAGAAAAACCGGGAGAAGGAGGGGCTATTTATAGTTGAGGGCGAGAAGATTCTAAATGAGATGCTAAGGGGGGGCTTGGATGTRGTMAGGATTTTTAGCBTGGMTTCATTAGACCTTGAAATTGAGGCACCAGTGGTAGAGATATCAGAGAAGGAACTCAARCAGGCAAGTGCATTAATATCTCCACATGACCTCATAGCCTTGGTGAAAATTCCGGCTAAACCMGCCAATGGCCCTGATTTGAAAGGGTTTATTGTGGCATTGGACGATATACAGGATCCYGGAAACATGGGTACCATTCTGAGGTCGGCAGATTGGTTTGGATTTAACACGGTTTTGTGCAGCCTTGCCACCGTTGATGTTTACAATTCTAAAGTTGTGCAAGCTTCTATGGGTTCGGTTGCAAGAGTCTCTGTGGTGTATACAGACCTCCTGAATCAACTAAGGTCCATGAAATCATCTCATAACATATATGGTGGATCCCTAAGGGGTTCCAATGCTTATGAAATAAACTGGCCTGAGGATTCTGTTTTGCTGATAGGGAATGAAGCCGCAGGGTTGGGAACCAAATACGATTCGGTGATTGATGAGCATGTTACGATTTCAACATTYGGAAGAGCRGAATCCYTGAATGCAGCMGTRGCATTCTCCGTTTTGAGCTACGAGTACAGAAGGCAACACYAGAGGTCAGGTTAGCCTATTCAAAGGTTACTGCAAATTGAATCACTTTGGTGTTGAGCTTGTCGATAGATGAAGAGAACAAGTTGTCTTCCTCCCTGACCAGCATATTGTTCAAACCAAGGGATAGCATGATTACCGGGGATAGTTTGAAGTACTTGAGGTAAAAGTCCATCCCAAATCCAATCTCGTATAGAAAATCATCTCTTTTTAACTTCACCAACTCTTCGTCCTCTTTTGAAACATCTTTTTGTGAAGCGAGATCAAGGCTGTACCTAAGGCCGCCCAGAACGAACGCCCGGCCATTGTTGATCCTCACGGATTTGTACTTAATTGTCAGGGGAAACTCAAGAAATGTTGACTCAATTTTTTTGATTTCCATTTTGGGTATTTTGTTCGTCCCAACCAATGTATATTCCAATTGACGTTGAGAAAATGACAAGGAGGGAATCGCTCTCAGATCAAAAAAATGTCCGAGCCTAAGGTTCGCCACTATCCCAAGTGTAAATCCGCTTTCCGGATCTGACTCAACTACATAAATAGAGTCGAAATCCCGAATATTCGGACTGGGGTGAACATTGAAGTCTGCACTGTTGATACCCAACAGGAATCCRAAATGTATCCACTGCCGGTCATATTTGCGMAGATTCTCTGGTTTAGGTTTTTGCGCAAAGACTTCTTGCGCTCCGCCAATACAGAGGCATAGCATTATCGATATGGCTAACAATAATCTCAACGTGAAAATAAAAGTATGGAATAGAGTAGAAGTGCGCAGGTAAAATGATAAACGTTGTTACCGTTCATTAATTGCTCTTGYTGAAYGCTACCGYTTGATTCCAGTATAAATACTGGCTACTCCAAAGGTTAAGATRTGACGCTCAACATKYTCATAACCAGAATCTTCCATTATATTGACAAACTTGCTCCCGTCCGGAAAGGCTTTAACCGTTTCCGGAAGATAGGTGTAAGCAGAACTATGCCTGGAAACTAATTTGCCTATTGTGGGAAGAATGCCTCTGAAATAGAGATTATACATCTGTTTCATRGGGAAGCGTTTAGGGTTTGAAAACTCCAGTATAACCGCCATTCCYCCTCCCTTCATTACACGGTTCATTTCCGCCAAACCTTTATTGAGATTCTCRAAATTCCGAACRCCGAACGCSACCGTYACGGCATCAAATGTGTTGTCYGSGAACGGAAGTGCGCAGGCATCKGCGTACTGCAATTCAATCCTRTCTTCCAARTCTTTCTTTCTTATCTTCTGTCTRCCGAYMTCCAGCATCTTTTCCGCAATGTCAACACCGGTGACCTTTTCGGGGTTAAGYGAYAGYGACTGTATMGCAAGATCTGCTGTACCGGTGGCGATGTCCAGAATATGCTTGGGTTGCTGTCCATTAAGCAATTTGATCGCCTTCTTTCTCCACGATTTGTCAATACCAATCGAAAGGAAGTGATTTAGAAAATCATAGCTTCCTGCGATCTCGTTAAACATCTCTGCTGTTCGTTCACGCTGTTTAGAATGAACYACCGAATCTTGACCAGAAGTCTCCATTTTGTATAAAGTGTTCAGGGTAATATACTCTCCGTRCATTGRGGTAATGACTGACTGAYGTCTGATAACTGATGTTGAAAAACCAATGKGCTGCKGTCATCRGGCATCTGCATAGTGTCATGATAGYRTATCACTGGTTGCACAAAAGATACTTCCAATTCGRCAACCAATTTTTCATGCTAATAATATGCTAATAGTATTTGAGTCTTACTACGTTGCTTATATGCTTCGCCAGTCGGACAACCTGACAAGAATAGCCGTATTCATTGTCRTACCAGGTATACAGAATGATGTCTTTTTTTCTAGGTCCTACAATGGTAGCAGGTGAATCAAATACCGTAGCACAGGAATTGCCTACGATATCCGTTGACACRGTTTCATTGGAATAGGAATATTGAATCTGCTCAACTAAATCYCCTTTAAGCGCTGCATCTTTCATTATCTGGTTGACTTCATCTATGGTGGTCTCTCTCTTTACCGAGAGCTTCAAAACTGCAAGGGAAACATTCGGTGTAGGGACACGCACAGCACTGGCAGTTAGTTTACCTGCCAGACCCGGTATTATTTTAGCCACSGCTTTAGCCGCGCCGGTTTCCGTAATAACCATATTTAATGCGGCGGATCGACCTCTCCGATATTTCTTGTGATAGTTGTCCAACAGGTTTTGGTCATTCGTGTAGGCATGAATGGTTTCAATGTGACCTCCTTCAATACCCAGAGAATTTTCAATGACATGTAGAATTGGTATGATTGCATTGGTRGTACATGATGCGGCSGAGAAGACAGTCTCTTTGTCTATATCAAATGCCTCATGGTTTACACCGTGAACGATGTTGGGAATATCATCCTTTCCAGGTGCGGTGAGCAATACTTTGCTRACACCTCTGGATTTGAGATGTRCACTCAGGGTATCCCGATTCCTTACAATACCYGTATTRTCTATCAGTAAAGCATCTTTAATTCCATGAGCTTCCAGGTCCAGTTCACCTATCTTGTCRCAAGCTATCATTTTGATCTTATGTCCATTCACAATTATAGCCTGATTCTCCAGATCTTCTATAACTGTTCCAGGAAAGAAACCATGTACTGAATCTACCCGAAGTAACTCRGCCCTTTTGATAATATCATCGTTGCAAATGCGCCTGGTAACAATAGCCCGCAATCTAAGCTGCTGACCTTTTCCTGCCTGGGCGATTATTTCCCTTGCGATTAATCTTCCAACCCGGCCAAATCCAAAGAGCGCAACATTTTTTGGCTCGAGGTATCCATTGTCCGCCTCRACCATRTGSGCSARYTTGTTATTKARGAARTCRSCMATGYTRCYRWWRWWSNCTTTCYYYKWSAGMYAKYCWKWSMSAAGGCGACCAATATCAATCCAGGACGGCGCCAGATCCATTTTCGCCAATACCCTGGCTATCGTAATTGAGTCGTGCACACTAATGGGCTCTTTTACTACGTTGCGCGCATATTCRTGAAAGTTGAGAATTTGACTGGCCCTTCTATCAAACAARGGTCTCCGGAAGATTACCAATTCGACAGATTTGTCATACCAGAGTTCTCCAACCAATTTAACCAGCTCAATGGCAGATTTCTCCCGGTCAACCCAATCCTTAAGCTGGGTTTCATAACCATTAAACTCTTCATGATCGAATGCTGACCCGTCTTCGTTTGCAGCCTCTTCGGTATCCTCAATATTGGTTTCCATTGTTTTCAATGAATTCAAACCAGATGGAAAATCCTCTGATAATTAGATTTAGATTAAGAAATTTAGGAGAATCGAATACTCGATTGAAATCATGGTGCTTTAGCCCAAATAGGCTTTCAAAAGTTTACTCCTTGAAGTATGGCGTAACCTTCTGATGGCCTTTTCTTTTATTTGGCGAACCCTTTCACGTGTTAAGTCAAACTTAGTACCGATCTCTTCCAGGGTTAAGCCGTGATTCATTCCGATGCCAAAAAAGTATCTTATCACCTCCCTCTCTTTTTCYGTAAGRGTAGAGAGCGAACGTTCAATTTCTTTTTGAAGTGATTCATTCAACAGGCTTTTATCTGCTTTAGGTGAATCTTGATTTTCAAGTACGTCGATAAGACTATTCTCCTCACCATTAACAAATGGWGCATCCATGGATACATGYCKKCCMGAWAYYTTMATRGWWTCMYKNANANCTTTTTCYGTMRMTWCYWMWMWWTCWKCKRCNNNTTCATCAGGYGAAGGYTCTCTTTCRWRWKWTTGYTCMARTSWWGARAAWGCTTTRTTSAYYTTSTKWAWRGATCCAAYYTKRTTSARWGGKARYCTTACMAYTCTKGMTTGYTCTGCCAGMGCCTGCARRATKGAYTGRCGAATCCACCAMACWGCATARGAGATRAATTTGAATCCCCTYGTYTCATCAAAWCGCTGCCCGGCTTTAATCAAGCCAAGATTGCCTTCATTGATTAGATCAGGTAGGCTAAGACCCTGATTTTGGTATTGTWTTGCTACAGAAACTACAAATCGAAGATTGGCCCGGGTTAGCTGTTCCAGCGCMAGCTGGTCCCCATCCTTAATCCTTTTAGCCAAAATCACCTCCTGCTCAGCAGTAATCAAYTCTTCCCTTCCTATCTCCTGTAAATACTTATCTAACGACGCACTCTCCCTATTGGTGATTGACTTGGTGATTTTTAGTTGTCTCATTATATAAAATTAATTCCCYCTWCTGAACAGGTCAATGCATTAATGAACTCGGTRCGTGCGGTTTGATAATCCGTAGCTGCCTGAGCATSCYGGCAAAGGCAGGTTCAAATATAAAATAAAGCCGCAGATTTCCAAGCAATTTTCATCAAAATAACCCGAAAATACGCGCAAAGATATGTAATAATACACCAGATGAAGAAGGGATGTATTGGCTAATTCAAGAACTTATCAACAGAATTGAAAATATTGTTAATAACATTTTGATTAAATGCCAAATCCATAGTAGGCTTCCAAACCGTCTGGATATATCCCCTCAATCAACACTCCCCCGCTTCCATTTTTCAAAGCTTTYGCTACTTGTTCTGATGAATAGATTGGTTTTTTATTAATCCTGGTAATAATAAATCCCTCTTTTACGCCTGCATTGCTAAACTTTCCTTTTGCCAGTTTGGTTATCTGAACTCCGTGATCCGTACGTAATTTTGATTTTTGCTCCCTGGAAATGGGTCCGAACGTGGCACCAAGCAGAATGAGCTCTTCCGGATCTTTGACCACCATTTTGGTCGTGCCGAAACGATTTTTCAATACGATAGGCAGCACTATCATCTCACCTTTTCGAAGAAGCGTTACCACCACCTTATCACCTGGCCTGAACTTTCCAATCTGCTCCTGCAATTCAGGGACGGTTTTCACGTCAACACTCTCAACCCTCTTTATAATGKCGCCCACCTCAATGCCTGCCGACTGAGCAGCGCCTTTGTCTTGTAAACCGTTCACATATACGCCCTCCAAATTTTTAAGACCCAGAGCATCTGCTTTCTGTTCATCTAGATTTTGGATGGTAACACCGATGAAGCCCCTTTGTACAGTTCCAAATTCCTTCAAGTCCCTTACCACCTTCCTGACCATGTTTACCGGGATGGCAAATGAATAGCCTGAATATGATCCTGTTGGTGATGCGATGGCGGAGTTGATACCCACCAGCTCTCCTCTGGTGTTTACCAATGCTCCGCCGCTGTTACCTGGGTTGACAGCTGCATCAGTTTGAATAAATGACTCAATTTTAAACCTGTCCCTCAGGATATCGATATTCCTACCCTTTGCACTTACAATTCCAGCCGTAACCGTTGAAGTGAGGTTGTACGGATTTCCAACAGCCAGAACCCATTCGCCAACTTGTACATTGTCGGAATTGCCCAGAGCGATATATGCCATATCCTTCGCTTCAATCCTTAAGAGGGCAAGGTCCGTTGATGGGTCCAGACCAATGACTTTCGCATCGTATGTTCTTTGGTTGTTCAACGTAACTTCAATGCTGGCCGCTCCATTTACGACATGGTTGTTGGTAACAATATATCCATCGTTGGAGATTATTACACCTGATCCGCTTCCTCTCTTGTCCGGAGTCTTGTACTGTTTTGGATTGCTCCTCCCACCGAAGAATTCAGAAAAAGGATCTTTATAGGTAACTATTTCCCCATCATATACCGTCTTTACGTGTACTACCGTGTTCACCGTATTGGCGGCTGCGGTGGTAAAATCCAAGGCCGTTTCGGCCAGGTTTTCCGAATGGGTAAGGTGGTAAACGGGCTTTTCTGGCTCACTACTCTGCACAACCGCAGCGTTCATATTTGCCGCAGGGGGATTGAGTTGAGTATATATTGCCAATGTGCTCACACTTGCTACGAGTGCCACGATAAATAATCCTGCAATTCTCTTCATGTTTCTGTGTTTTTTATTTAGCTTTTAATGCTCAATAATTGTGCCTGTTTATAGGGGCGGATTCTGGTAAATTAACGTGTCTGAATAACTCAAATTGCCGAACATTATCAATTTAACAACTTTTAACATTTGGTGTGTCTATGTGTCGCCATCGTTTTAAGACAATGCACCGTTGGTGCAGGAGTTTTTTTCGCAAATTTCCAACCGCCAAATATTTATTGCGACTTTAACGATAATGCCTTAAATGAAGATCATTCTTTCTTAATCAACCCGTGTAACTTAATTGCTTGCGCTTTAGTTTTCTGAACTATACTAATTTGACATACATTTGATTGTATGAAGATCACCTTCCATAAATATCAGGGTACGGGCAATGATTTTATCCTCATTGATAATCGGGAACATGTCTTTCCTGCTGAAGACTTTGCCCTTATAGCTAAATTATGTGATAGAAAATTCGGGATTGGTGCGGATGGACTGATTTTGCTGGAAAATGATTCGACGGCTGATTTTTCAATGACTTACTTCAACTCGGATGGCAACCTAAGCAGCATGTGCGGCAATGGTGCACGTTGTATCGTTCATTTCGCGAGGGGATTGGGAGTGATCGAAACTTCAGCCTCGTTTGAGGCGGTAGATGGATTGCATTCAGCTTCCATTAAGGAGGACATCGTGGACCTTGAGATGATACCTGTCTCTGACATTGAATTAGAAGCAGAGAGCTGCTTTATGAATACTGGTTCACCACATTATTCTGTATGGCGGAATGAAATTGATCAGATTGAGCTAAATGCTGAAGCCCATAAAATTCGTTACAATGAACGATTTAAGTCTGAAGGCACCAATGTGAATTTTTTAAATTGGGCTGGTGATGGCGTTCATATGCGCACCTATGAAAGGGGTGTGGAGGGAGAGACGCTTTCTTGCGGAACTGGAATGGTAGCCGCTGCCCTGTATGCCTCACTCTCCGCTAAACTGGGGGATGAGGAAAGCTGCAAAATATATACTAGGGGAGGGCAAACGGAAGTTAGGTTCCACAGGAATGGAAACAACTCTTTTAAACAAATTCACCTCATTGG
>NVRW01000008.1 GCA_002400975.1 Flavobacteriales bacterium
GCATTGACTGGCCCTCAAGACCCTGAAAGTCATGCTCCATCAACCATTCCCTTACAAACTCCTTGGAGAGCTGTTTCTGTGATTCGTTTTGATCCTGCCGGTCCTGATATCCCTCTTTATAAAAGTACCTCGATGAATCCGGCGTATGGATTTCATCAATCAAGTAGATCTTTCCATGGGCCTTTCCAAATTCATACTTGGTGTCCACCAATATAAGTCCCATTTTAGCGGCAATCTCAGTCCCCCTTTGGAACAGTGCCCTGGTATACGCCTCCAATTGAATGTACTCCCCCTCCTCTACCAGGCCCTGGGCAATGATCTCTTCCCGCGAGATGTCTTCATCATGCCCTACCGTTGCTTTTGTAGTTGGCGTAAGGAGTGGTTCCGGAAACCTGTCATTCTCTTTCATCCCATCAGGCATAGCAACACCACAGATCGTGCGCTTTCCATCGCGGTACTCTCTCCAGGCATGCCCTGACAAATACCCGCGAATCACCATCTCCACCTTGTGCGGGTCACAGAGATGACCAATAGCCACAACGGGATCAGGAGTATCCAATATCCAATTGGGAACGATGTCCGCCGTCTCTGCCATGAATTTAGCGGCAATTTGATTCAGCACCTGCCCCTTGTAAGGAATACCCTTTGGAAGCACGATATCAAAAGCCGAAATCCTGTCCGTAGCAATCATGACCAGCAGTCTGTCGTCAATATTGTAAACTTCCCTAACTTTTCCTCTATACACTGACTTTTGTCCGGGGAAATTGTAATCTGTACTTGTAATTGTGTCGCTCATTGTTGGTTATTAGATATTAGACTGTTAGACTGCTAGATATTGGTTCTTGGTTCTTGGTTCTTGGTGCTTGGTTCTTGGTGCTTGGTTCTTGATACTTGGTTCTTGATACTTGGTTCTTGGTACTTGGTGCTTGATTCTGGTGTTTTCAAAGTTCTCCCTATCTGTCTCTCTGGTCTTTTCCCTTCTGAAATGCTATTATAATTTTCTTTACCAGTTCGTGTCGCACTACATCATGCTCATCCAAAAATATAAACTCTATTCCTTCAATACCAGATAAAAGTGGCTCCACGTCCATTAATCCGGATGTCTGAGATCTTGGCAAATCGACCTGCGTATTGTCACCAGTTACAATAATCTTTGCATCTCTCCCCATCCTTGTCAAAAGCATCTTAATCTGTCCCGTTGTTGCATTTTGTGCCTCATCAAGAATAATAACAGATTTGTCCAGCGTTCTACCCCGCATAAATGCCAATGGAGCAATTTCAATCACACCGGTCTCTAAATAGGTTTTCAACTTCGCTGGCGGTACCATATCGCGGAGCGCATCATACAATGGCTGCAAATAAGGATCGAGTTTTTCCTTTAGGTCACCTGGGAGAAAACCCAAATTCTCGCCGGCTTCCACCGCCGGCCTTGTAAGTACAATTCTTTTGACCTCCTTATTCTTAAGGGCCCGCACCGCTAAGGCAACTGCCGTATATGTTTTTCCCGTACCCGCAGGGCCAATAGCAAATAGGATGTCAGACTTCTCAAAACACTCCACCATTTTGTACTGGTTGGTCGTTCTGGGTTTAATCGCAAGTCCATCCTGGCCATGTACCAATACATTATTGCCATTTTCTGCTTCCGTATTTTGATCAGAGTCACCGTCTTGCATAATTCGTTCAATACTGCCTTCGTTAAGCTGGTTGTATTTGTGGTAATAGGATATTAATTGCTGAACCCGTTTGTCGAATGATGCAATCTCCGTGGCATCTCCAATCACCCTGATTTTATTGCCTCTCGCTATGACTTTTAACTTCGGAAAGAATTTTTTTATCAGCGCGAGATTTTCATCATTTACCCCATACATATCCAGGGGGCTGATCTCTTCTAGTTTAATGGTCTTTTCGCTCAATTATTCTTCAAATAAAATAGATGTTATGAAATCTCAAACACCAAAACGTTGCTATTAATTAAATAAATTATTGTTGAGATTGTTTTATTCACAACAAAGCCTTTTCTCCGATCCGCGAATGTACAAATTGAGTTTTGAACCATTATAATATTGAAAAGTATAATTGGTCACATTCGTATATTCGTACAAAATTTGTACCCTGCCTGTCAGCGGGAAAGTTCGTAGAGGATTAATTTTGAGTCCCTCCAAAATAGTATTATTGGATTGCAAATTTACGTTATTTACGCTATTAGAAATAGAATAATCGCTTAACAGAAAGGGTAAATTGGCAATAATTACGCTCACCTCCGACCTCGGTTTACATGACTTTTATCTAAGTGCTGTCAAAGGGGCCATCATCACACAGTGTCCGGACGCCAGGATTGTCGATATMTCACACCAAATTGCAAAACACGATGTGTTTCARGCATCKTTYATTATTAAGAATGCCTATAAGAATTTCCCTAAGGAAACAATACATATCCTGGGGCTTAACCCCGAAACAACYTCRGAGACTTCCTATCTGGCMATCTATGCAGATGGACATTACTTTATAGGMCCTGACAAYGGTATTTTTTCSCTSATTTTTGATGTGACTCCGGAYTTGATTGTYGAGCTCAATCTAAATCAGGATACSGATTACCTCACMTTTCCAACCAAGGACCTCTTTGTTAAGGCKGCATGCCATATTGCYCGTGGWGGGACGCTTGAGGTCATCGGAAARATGAGRCAGGATTTTTTAGARAAAATTGTAATCCAACCTGTGGTTGATGGCAATGTACTCAGAGGGAATGTTATCTATATYGACTCTTATMAAAATGCATTTAYCAACATTACTGAAAAAATATTCGCCGATGCCGCGAAAGGGMGGAACTACAACATMTATTTTGGCAAATCCAGTTATAATATCCGAAGGATTTGTAAATCKTAYGGRGARGTGCCYGCWGGAGAAATGTTGGCTTTATTCAGCTCAACCGGATTCCTTGAAATTGCAATTAACAAAGGCAATGCCGATGAGTTGTTGGGCTTGCAATTGAATGACATGGTACGTGTTGAATTTATTTAGTTGGTTAATTGGTTGTTTTAAAAACAGGTAAAAGATATTGAGTTGCACAATCTCCATTTATAGAAGTACAAACCAGAACCCAGGGAACCCCAATAAGCAACAAAAAACCAAAAACAAGTCGAAAACATGCTCACAAGAATAGTCAAGATGACCTTTAAAGAGGATAAGCTGGAAGATTTTAGGCGTATCTTCGAGCGCTCGATTGACAAAATCAGAAGCTTCGAGGGGTGTACGTATGTCGAACTGAGCAGAGATACTCACCGGAAGAATGTATACTTCACTTACAGTAAATGGACGTCAGAAGAGATGCTAAATGCCTATAGAAACTCGAAGATGTTCAGGTCAACGTGGAGCGAAGTAAAGAAGTTGTTTGCTGAGCCACCTGAGGCTCACAGTCTTTATACGGTCCATTCAAGTGAAGAAAAAGTGAAGGTATGATCGCGTTGCTTAAAAAAGAGATAAACAGCTTCCTGAGTTCACTGATTGGATACATCGTCATTTTTGTATTCCTCATTGCAATGGGGATGTTTATGTGGATCTTCCCGGGAGACACGAATATCCTGGAGAACGGCTACGCCAACATCGACACCCTATTTATAATGGGCCCCTGGGTATTCATGTTTTTGGTACCGGCTATTACCATGAGACTGTTTGCTGAAGAAAAAAGGCTGGGGACCATTGAGCTTCTATTTACCCAGCCGATTTCTGACATTGGAATTATTCTGGCTAAGTACTTCGCGGGCTTATTGCTGGTCCTTTTTTCCCTGATCCCAACCTTAATCTATTTTGGAACGGTCTAYTACCTGGGTAACCCGGTAGGCAATCTTGATATCGGTGGCATGTGGGGGTCATATATCGGCTTGTTGTTTCTRGGGGCTGGATTTGTRGCSATAGGWRTATTCTGCTCATCGATYACYGACAATCAAATAATTTCATTTGTCATTGCCATATTTCTATCGTTCTTCTTCTACACCGGATTTGATTCCATTAGCGCCTTGTCYCTATTTGGAGGTTTYGACGYAGTAATTSTGCATTTAGGCATCCAGGARCAYTATYTATCGATGAGCCGYGGCGTRYTGGATACSCGCGAYATCYTGTATTTCCTCAGTTTGATTACWGCATTYCTTCTTTTYACAAARGTKGTCYTRGACAGTAGAAAATGGTAGAGCGAAAACAAATCAAGAAGAGTGGATTGTTGCAATTGGYGGGTGGCCTGMTCCTTATCATCCTGATCAACATCATTGGGTCATTTGAATTTGCGCGRTTTGACCTCACATCAGAAAAGAGATACACATTATCACCWGCCACCAAAGAACTCATTTCAAATCTGGASGATATCGTATATGTMAGGGTGTACCTGGAAGGAGAATTTCCCGCTGGMTTCAAGCGYCTGCAGCGCTCCACCARGGAGATGCTGGATGAAATGCGYGCCTAYGCKRATGGCAATCTGGAATATGAGTTTATCAACCCCTCAGATCATRTTGATGCTAAAACCAGGAATGCTACCTATCAGGAACTGGTCAASCAGGGACTCCAGCCAACGATGCTGGAAGTAACAGAAACRGATGGAAGTACYMAAAAAACGATTTTYCCCGGTGCTATCTTCTCTTACCAYGAAAGWGMACTTCCMCTCCAACTTCTTCAAAGYCAGATGGGCTCATCACCAGARGTGCAGCTCAACAATTCMATTCAAACCCTGGAATACGAAATTGGCAATACCATTAAAAAGTTGACGGTWGTCCATAGACCRAAGTTGGCATTTATAGAAGGGCACGGAGAATTGAAYAGGTTAGAGGTTGACGATATCACCAGAACCCTGGCTGAMTACTATTTRGTGGAGCGGGTSRAGATCAATGGTGAACTGGACAAACTCAGGAACTATAAGGCAATTATTATTGCACGTCCGAGAACTTCATTCACCGAGAAAGACAAGTTTGTGATTGATCAGTTTATCATGAAGGGAGGAAAAGTCCTTTGGTGCATCGACGCTGTTGCGGCTACAATGGATAGCTTAACCAGTTCTGGTATGACCATGGGTATTCCCAGTAACCTGAACTTGTCAGATCAACTCTTTCGATATGGTTGCAGAATCAACAGTGACCTGATCCAGGATGTACAGTCCGCGATGCTGCCCATCAATATTGCGCCAGCAGGAGCTGAACCACAATGGAAACGGTTTCCATGGATATTTTTCCCCTTGCTCACTCCAACCAACGCCCACCCTATWGGCAAGAACCTGGAATGGGTACGATCAGAGTTTGTCAGCACCATTGATACGGTGGCAGCGCTGGGGGTTGAAAAGACATTCTTGCTCTTTTCCTCTCAATATTCTCGCTTGTTGAATGCCCCTGTGCAAATCAGTCTCCAGGCCATAACTGCTTTACCTGACGAATCACAGTTTAATCGGGCGTTTTTACCGACCGCGGTATTGTTAAGTGGAACATTTTCCTCGGTATTCAAAAACCGCATACCGCAGGCAATTACAGACGATCGGTTAATTGGATTCAAAGAAGAGAGCGAAGAAACCGCCATGATTGTCATCTCCGATGGAGACATCATCAAAAACAATGTACAATACGCAAGCGGCAGATCATATCCCCTGGGTTTTGACAGATATACAGGACAGCAATTTGGCAACAAGGATTTTTTGATGAATTGTATTGACTATCTCTGTGATGAGTCAAATTTGATCAGCGTTCGGTCAAGGGARTTGAAAATTAGAATGCTGGACAAGACGAAAATCCAGGAAAGTAAGTTACAATGGCAGGTAACAAACATGCTGCTGCCTTTAATTGTGATTTTGTGCATAGGGCTCGTCAGGAGTATCTTTAGAAAAAAGAAATACACAGGATAAATGAATCATTACAATTGAAAGGGAATTTGAAACAAAGAATAATAAAACTATGGAAGAAGAATTCAAAGACTGGCATCGCACGCAKGTTGCGATAAGATTTGCGGATATYGATAAGCTGGGGCAYGTTAACAATGCCAAGTACCTCACCTATTTGGAATCCGCAAGGATTTCATATTTCCTKGAYGTTATGGGAGAAGARGTRAACTGGACGAAAAATGGRATCATWYTGGCAARAGCGGAAATTAATTTTGCACTGCCTGTTGCRCTTGAAGATATAGAAGTTTCCGTTTTTACCAGTTGYAGCAAAATTGGTGAAAAGAGTTTCGAACTGTCTTATATCATAACMAAGTCGGATTTGACATCAATTTGYGCMAAGGGATCGACTACTTTGGTTTGTTAYGACTATACTRAGGGTAAGACCATCACGGTRCCCGAAGACTGGAGGACCAGGTTYGAGCAGAATTAAGGCCAGCCRATAAAGGAAAAATCATGAACAATAGAATTTTAATTGTATTGATCCTTCTACTKGGTCTTGTGGCCGGATATCTCTATTTCAAAGAGGATGCAAGCACCATTAAACCAGAACTTCGGGATTTTGCMRTWRMVGAYACRGCAACSGTAACCAAAATATTTCTTGCGRATAAAGCGCRGAAGACGWTKACGCTSACACGTTYAGMSAATGGAAGATGGAAAGTAAATGATTCATTTTTCGCMAGGCGRGATCTCATCAAGGTTCTTTTAAARACCATCCATCTYCTGGAGGTCAARAGCCCGGTATCYAAGGCCAGYCGAAGCAATGTGATCACGCGCCTGGCCTCTGGAGCCACCAAGGTAGAGATCTACCAGGGAGGTGAGCAACCTGTCAAGGTATATTATGTAGGTGGCGCTACGCAAAGCACAATGGGCACGTTCATGCTTCTGGARGGATCMTCACAGCCATTCATCACACATGTCCCATCTTTTTTCGGTTACCTCTCTACCCGCTATACTACCAATTTATTGCTTTGGAGGGATAAGACCATTTTGGACATGCAATTCAAGGATATGAAAAGTGTACGATTGGAATTTCCGGGGGATCAACAATACTCATTTTCTGTGATAAACAAAGGTAAATGGGACTTTGAGCTTAAGGCGCTGGAAGCGGATTCAGTAATCGAAGATTATGATACGGTCGCCCTTCGGGTCTATTTGACCGGCTTTAAAAACATCCAATTTGAAGGATTTGAAACGGGAAGAGATCAACCATTCATCGATTCAATATTTAATGCAATACCTGTCCATATTCTCACTGTTGAGTCATTGGAAGGTGAGGTAACGTATGTCGAGTCGTTTCTCAAACCTGATACAGAGGATAGATTGGATATGTATGGYGAGCCAATWATATATGATGTAGATCGGSTRTAYGGCCGAATAAACAAYAACTCGGAACTCGTGACCATTCAGTACTTCACATTCGACAATATCATTTTTGGTCTTAGGGATTTTCTTAAGAACCAGGAAGAGCCGAATTAATGGGGATATGTCCTTATTTATGGATTCAAAAATCTATATTTGCATTAATCAATCAGGGCTCATTTTTTTTACTTATTCTAGATGAAATTTATCGTATCCAGTTCACTGCTCTCCAAAAAACTCCAGGTTATTGCAGGTGTTCTCAACTCTAGCAATACGCTACCCATTCTCGACGATTTTTTATTTGATRTAGACAAGGATAGACTAACTATTTCCGCCTCYGATCTTGAGACGACMATGACCACTGAAATGGATATAGAATCCAAGGATTCGGGAAGTATCGCCGTCCCTGCGCGTCTTTTATTGGATACCTTGAAAACTTTTCCGGAGCAGCCGTTGACCTTCTTGATTGATAACGATAATTTGGGAATTGAGATCAGCTCTGAYTATGGCAAATACAAACTCTCTGGCCACARCGGGGATGAGTTTCCGAAAATCCCGACTATTGAGCAAGGATCCAARCTCTCAMTGGGATCKGACATACTYGGAAGGGCCCTGAGCAAGACCATCTTTGCTACAGGAAATGATGAATTGAGACCGGTTATGAATGGTGTTTTATGCGAGCTGAATTCAGATGACATTACTTTTGTAGCCACGGATGCTCACAAATTGGTGCGCTATAGGAGAACGGATGCCAAATCGGATAAAAACTCTTCGTTCATTATTCCCAAGAAGCCACTTAGTCTTCTTAAAAATGCKCTCCCYGAGGAGGGTRGTGATGCTGTTGTAGAAATACAGTACAATGATTCCAATGCCTTCTTCAGTCTGGACAACACAAATTTGGTTTGCAGGCTTATAGATGGYAAGTACCCGAATTATGAYGCGGTSATACCTAAAGAAAATCAAAACAAACTAAACGTGGATCGCCAGGCGTTTCTCAATTGTGTAAAACGGGTTTCTATATTCTCGAATAAAACCACTCATCAGGTTCGCTTAAAGGTTTCAGGAAGTGAATTGCAGGTTTCTGCAGAAGATCTCGATTTTGCCAATGAAGCAGTGGAACGACTGACTTGTCAATATGATGGAGAAGAYATGGAAATTGGRTTCAACTCCAGGTTTTTGATGGAAATGCTTGCGAAYCTGGATTCWGATGAAGTTGTATTGGAATTATCAGCGCCAAACAAGGCGGGRTTATTGTCGCAGGCRCCAGGCACCTCAAGTGAAGGGGAAGACCTGCTAATGTTGGTGATGCCGGTMATGCTCAATGATTGAGCCTGTCTGATTTGATTTGGAGAAGTTCAAGAATCSKTAACCYGTCTTTGCTTAGGGTCTATTTTTTTATACATTCGCTGAAATCTTAAAAACCAAATAATACCAAAAAGATGAAATCTAAAGGGGTCWGTTTATATTCGAATATCGTTGCCTTAGCGCTAGTGGCTCTTGCAGGTGTTGGATGTGGTGAAGTAAAAGAGATTGAAGAGATGCCACAGGATGAGGTTACCGTTACTGAGAATACCAATTTACTGAAAATTGACAATAGGGTTTTTCATTTTCAAAACCCGGTTCAAACCGCATTGTTGATGAAAAATCTGGCCAATCCGTTTCAAACGGATGTTTTAAATGAAGCAAATAACGTGGAGAAGTACTCAACTGCTTTTAAGCAGGCTGTTAATATTGGTGTGTATGGAGCAGATTTAGGATACATCACCGCCAACAACAAGAACCAGGAGGCGATAACCCACCTGGCAGCCATCAAAAAGCTAGCGGAGGACCTGGATGTGGCCAAGTCATTTGATTTTGGGCAGATGGAGAAATTTGGAAACAATATTGGAGATCAGCAACAAATGTTATCGATCACAACTGCTGCATATAAGAGTTGCGAAATATTTCTCCAGGATGAAAACAGGCATGACTTGTTTGGATTGATCATGGCCGGAGCAATGGTGGAGGGCTTGCACTTTGCAGTCACTTTTGCGAAAGAGGAGAACAATAAAGAGGTAATTGACAGRATGGCTGACCAGGTTAAATCCCTGGACAATATAATTTTGGTGCTCAATCCACATTACCACAAGGATACCGCACCTGAGCTATCGAATCTGGTTGACCAGTTGGTCAAGCTTCAAGAAGCTTTTAAGGCACTAAAGACAACCTATGTTTTTAAGCAATCCGAAATTGATGCAGAGAATAAGATTTGTACAATTAAGTGTGAGTCCAGCTACTCAATGAATCCAGCGGCATTGAAAAATATTTCTAAGATAATTAGCGGCATTCGCGATTCAATCATTGGATAGAAAACAAGGCTAATTTATACCTGGCAATCAAATTAACAGACAGATGAAGAAGAGTAAACTTATTGTATTATCCTTGGTGTTGTGTGGAATGGGTGTGAGCGCATATTCTCAATGTGTTTCGGATGTACAGGGCGTAGGCAGGCCGTTCTACGAAGTAGAAACAGAATGTGCTAAGGCAAATTCAGAATCGTCTTATTTATCAGACGGAAAGGATTATCGGGCACTGCTAACCAATAACAGCTCGGAGTTCATTGTGGTATTTTACGCCAATAACAAATATCGAATCTCGGCCTGCACAGATGTAGGCGGGCCCTTGTCTTTTACTGTTAAAGATCATAAGAACAATATCCTTTTCAACAATAAGGATTACGAGAACGCTCCTTATTGGGATCTTGTATTTCCAACAACCATTGAGTGCATGGTGACCGTTACGCTACCTGAAGAAACCCAGGCATTGGCATTTGGCGACAGCGCGCCAGCTGAAGAGGAGAGTGCTTCGGAATCYGATGCTRCTCCTGCYGATTCAGGRGATGCCGAAGAAGGTGCCGCTGATGGGGGAACAGCTACRGCAAAACCCGATCTCAAACCGGTTTGCGCGGTACTGGTTATTGGATAYAAGCARGAATAGANCGTTTGCTGAAAGACGGKGCTCTTTCTTATAAGGATTTCTCCTTATTTAATACACCATCAACGTAATATTGCTCTTTTAAGAGTTTACCTGAAGCACTGTACACGGACCACTTCCCGATTTTSCGATAGTCAAATTCTTCATTATTAAACACTACTTTACCCTCAAGAACAAGGGTGCCTGAATCRTTGAATTCCTTGCTTTCATACAGAAGCTTGGATTCTTTAACAAGCAGAAGACTTTCACCCARRGTTCCATTSGCRTGAAACTTTTTCTTCTCCAAATAGTAATCAAGCGTTTTATTGAATTCTTCAGTGTATTCCAATTTCCCGGTTGCGTAAAAATCTTCCCACTTAAGAGGGGTACCCTCCTTATACAAAACCCTGGATTTCAAAGTGCCRTCCGGATAAAAGATCTCCATTGAACTTCGATAGTTATCCAGCGTGCGAWAACTCCTCTCTACAGTGCCATTGGGGTAGTGATTCTTGTAAATCTTCAGATRCCCATCTGYATAATARCCYTTATGAAGTATCGAGCCACCWGGATAATAGTCCTCAATCCACCCTCTGGCTGCATAGCCCTTTTTATCTGTCCGTGAGGAATCACCCCCYAAACGGTAATTAAGGTTTTCGTAGACAACGATCCCAAATTCAGGATCCATGACSGAAAGAAAGAAAAGGGAATCTACCYCRGRATTAAGGATGCCCCCGCCCGTTTCAGTTGCTTYTCCCATACTATCCTGAAAAGTCTGTCCGARRACAAATGACTGTAYACAGGATGTAAAGAYAATAATAGCCAGTAATCTCTTCATTTTGGCCTGGTCTTCCAATTCAATNATCAATTATAWCCTATACTTGTTTATGGCCATAATTGTTTCAAAAAAGAGGACCTTTTTSAAAGGAAATTATTGATCATGCGCCCGACCYTTTATTTTTCCCGTTCGCCACATYCGCTCTTCTTCTTTRAGTTGCTCCTTCAACGCCTGGGACATTTCTTTATCGGTAAGMCKTTCKARGTCCGGTTTTCCYGCRTTYACCCACGCTGTATACCATAAACTTCCAATGGCRTGGATRGMGCCACGCATCCTTCGCTCTACCATGCCGTTCATCAGCACATGATATTCAGCTGAGTACTCTTGYGAGTAYACCTGAATGGTATTTTGACCACGGTCTTCAAAACYGTATTTGCGATCTGTYGGGAATTTCTCATTTAGCGACGCTTCGAATAACAAAACAGAGTCCTTGGCAGCAGCGCTTTTTTCKACAATCTCCCAAATRAAATCAAGGGKRTTCTCRATATAAACAGCCCTTCCAACAAAGAAATCATATTCGTCTGAAAACAGCTCCGGCAATCTGGATTCCCAGAATCCATGAATGCCTCTTTGATTTGTTTGCTGCCCATTGTAGTTTAAAGTGGTATGCAGTGGGACATGTGCRTCACCCACATAATGGCCTAAATCAGCAGAATGGTATAGAATTTTATCCAGATTTCCATCTCTAAACGCCTGCGTTAACCATCCTGTTACCTTCACTACATGCCAGGGAACAATGCCATACGCCTGCARGGTGTCTTCAGTGAAGCGCTCTACSGCMGCTTTCCAATTGCGCGGCATCGTATCAAACGCATGTTGTCCTTCCCCAAAATGGTCAATATCAATATAATGCCTTGGTGGCTCAGCGTCAAAAGCATGCCGCCGTCTATCCGGAGCAACAGCATTTTCTGTTATGTTCTCGATATGAGATTTATAGAAATGGATCATCCCGGACGGAAGCGTRAAYACAGCCAGGCGATTGATCCTTTTGTGGGCRAAGAACCCCCATGAATAAAGCACATCTGCTGTTGTGCACAGAATAGCCAGAACGGTTATTAATACAATTGCTTTCTTCTTCATTTTGTCGTTTCCAATTTCACTATACCGTCTGGCGTCAATATGGGCACCACATCAGTTTTATTCAAAGAAAGACAGAATTTAACATCTTTTGTAATATCCAGCCTCCTCAATCTGCGCCTGTGAGAGGATCCCTCCAGAAATCCGAAAAGATCGTCCCTGGCTCCCCGGTACARATGCAATGCMGCTATGCCAGAGTCAGTTAACTCCTTCACCTTATCCAAACTCTTCAAACGCTCCACAATAGCTCCAGCGAGTAAAGTATCTTCCAAATTAAACTTTCTCTTCCACCCAGCGCATAACAATACAACCTCCTTACCCTCATGCGAGCACAACCAATCCACAATTGCATCCAGATTGATAAATGCCCCAATTGCTACATTTGTTGCCTCCCTGGCAGCCGCAATCGCATARGTTCCGTTGGAGGTCGTTAACACGATGGTCTTCCCCTTAACATGATCTCCMTCATAATCAGATGGTGAATTTCCGTATTCAAAACCATCAACAATATCCCCTCCTCTTTCAGCTCCGACAATATATCCTTTGTCTAGATAATCCCGGGCTACGGTTACATTGACCACGGGTATTACTCGTTCGGCACCACTATCAATCGCCACGCAAATTGCCGTGGTCGCCCTCAACACGTCAATGACCACCACAATTGGGTCATTATCGGCATAAGCCGAATACAACTCCGGTGAAAAACAGACATGAACTCTTGGCATCTTCATCCTTCCCTGTACAATTTAATTTGCCTTRTAAAATGGCAATTTCACAACACGAGACAAGAGTTTTTTGTCCCTGACRACTATRTAKATTTCCGTATCTATAGTTGAATAAGCCACATCAATATACCCCATACCGATCGCCGTGTTCAAAGAAGGAGACATTGTACCGGATGTTACCGTTCCAATTGTCGTCCCGCTGGCGTCAACAATTTCGTAATCATGGCGTGGAATTCCACGTTCCATCATCTCAAACCCTACCAATTTACGTCTTGGTCCACTTTCCTTCTCCTGTTGAAGATTAGAGGAATTTATAAATTCTTTTGTGAATTTGGTTATCCATCCCAAGCCCGCGGCTATTGGCGAAGTGGAGTCATCAATATCATTTCCATACAAACAAAATCCCATTTCAAGTCTAAGCGTATCTCTMGCTCCCAATCCAATAGGCTGAATCCCATATGCCGAACCAGCTTCAAAAATCTTATTCCAAATCAMCTCCGCATGGGTATTTTCAAAGTACAGTTCAAAACCTCCGGATCCGGTATATCCCGTGGTAGAAATCAATACATTTTCCACATCTGCAAATACACCTTTTTGCCATGTATAGTATTTCATCGCCTSCAGATCCATTTGAGTCAATGTTTGCAATACATCAGTGGCCTTAGGCCCTTGCACCGCAAGAAGTGTTGTTTTATCCGAAATATTGTGAAGTTCCACTCCTTTGTCGTTATGGGCGACCAACCAATCCCAGTCCTTCTCTATATTGGAGGCATTGACTACCATCATAAATGCATCGCCATCCAGTTTATAGACCAATAAGTCATCTACAATTCCACCGGTTGCATTGGGAAAATACGAATATTGAACCTTTCCCTCCACCAATTTCGAGGCGTCATTGGAGGTAACTCTCTGCACCAGATCTAAAGCGTCTTCACCTTTCAATATAAATTCGCCCATATGCGAKACGTCGAAKACCCCWACTCCATYTCTTACAGTAAGATGTTCSGCCTTTATCCCGGCATAAGACACKGGCATATTATAGCCGGCAAAGGGAACCATTTTAGCRCCAAGGGCCTCATGGATTTGKGTTAATGCAGTTTTYTTCATKTGTAATTTATCCTCCGGGAAATCTCTCAGCCCWATTCYATTTATAAATGTGCAAATATCTGGAAGTAAATCCTAATTACCTTAAGTTTCATYGTCTTTAAAAAMNGAATATTTTGSCCTGGWCRCGCWCCGGTCTGYCTTTGCCSTCGSKCTGGAAGGAGATARAGACTGGYWCAGAGGAATTTGTGGAGGTTCCTGATATATCTTTTCACAATTGCTACCTTTGATTTTTATCCAAATCGTACCATACTGACCGAATGCTCTTTCCTAAAAAACACATACCTCGTTGGATAGTTTTACTRATTGATTTAGGTATCTGCGCATTCGCATTTGYCCTCGCGTATCTTTTGCGATTTAACTTCTCCATTCCTGATCATGAACTCAAGCCTGTACCCTAYACGCTTTCATGGATCTTAATTGTCAGRGCAACTAGCTTCTACSKRMKYWAWACRKWCASWWMMMTYRTWSKWKYYWCKRGYRGMWRKKMYGCHGAWYSWRYCTTCTTTGTTGTMACYATYGGAACCGTTGTATTTGCAATCACRAGCATCGTYACATTTTTTACTGAAATTGGATTGTTCATAATTCCGTTTTCCRTAATTATCATTGACTAYCTCCTGACAATGGTGGTAATGATCGGTTCAAGAGCRGTGGTAAAGTCYCTGTATATGGAACAAATGAATCCTTCAAAAGCCAAAAGAGATGTGCTGATTTTTGGTGCTGGAGAAGCYGGTGTAATTGCAAAGAGAACWTTGGACAGAGATGCCGGYACCCGCTATCATGTTGCRGCTTTTGTGGATGATGACAAGAACAAGRCTGGCAAAACMCTGGAAGGTGTAAAGATYCACCACTCAGATAAGCTTAAGGGCTTGTTRGAAGGTAAGAAGATTAACCAGATGGTAATTGCAGTTCAGAATATATCAGCGGMAAGAAAGCAATTTGTTATTGATACATGCATGAATTTTGACATCAGGGTATTGAATGTRCCTCCYGTTAATAAATGGATAAACGGAGAGCTCAGCTTCAGGCAGATCCAGARGGTTCGGATTGAAGACCTGCTGGAACGAGACCCCATTAAATTGGACATGRACTCMANTRRRAAANCAAATTAAGGGAAAGAGRGTRTTAATWTCYGGYGCRGCTGGCTCYATTGGRAGTGARATAGCACGACAATTGTCRGAYTTCAAACCTAAGCAGCTAATYTTATTGGAYCAGGCRGAGTCACCKCTSTAYAGCCTGGARATGGAAATGAAGGAGAAATACTCSCTYGAYAATTTYGAGGTTGTACTTGGTGATATTCGSAACATYGAGAGGATGGARAACSTATTTCGYACTTAYAAGCCRGAGATWATYTAYCACGCRGCTGCCTAYAAGCACGTRCCATCTATGGAGAACAATCCKTCAGAGGCYATTTTRGTCAATGTCAAAGGGTCWAARATCATTGCSGATAAAGCTGTGGARCATGGYGTTGCAGATTTCGTTTTCGTATCAACYGACAAAGCGGTCAATCCTACMAATGTCATGGGTGCRTCTAAACGCCTGGCGGAAATATATATTCAGGGTCTTTCAAAGCAGCAGAACAAAACSAAATTTATTACTACCCGATTTGGAAATGTTTTRGGCTCAAATGGATCTGTGATCCTGCGATTCAGGAAACAAATTGAACAGGGGGGGCCGGTTACCGTCACGGATCCGGAAGTAAGTCGATATTTTATGACCATACCCGAAGCATGCCAACTGGTACTTGAGGCGGGGGCTACCGGTGAAGGGGGAGAGATTTACATCTTTGACATGGGGAAATCCATGAAAATTGATGACATGGCCAAGAAGATGATAAGATTGTCAAAAATGGAATTGGATAAAGATATCAAACTGGTCTATACGGGTCTACGCCCAGGTGAGAAATTGAAAGAGGAGCTGTTGGCCAATGAGGAAAACACCAAACCAACTCACAATCCCAAGATCATGATTGCAAAGGTCAGAGAATACGATTGGGATGATATTGCCAAAGAAATTGATGTACTTATTGATATGTTCGGGGCCCAGAACAATGAAGAAATTGTAAGAAAAATGAAGGAAATCGTRCCTGAGTTTATMAGTAGCAACTCRGTTTACGAACGCCTGGACAGTACNNYACCNNNTAACACATGAGAACCCGGGTTATCCTGCTCCTCTSYAGCTTTGTRGTTYTTTCCCTTRCYTCCMGAGCACAGGAATTTACGTCAGACTCACTTGACCGGCTATTGGACATTGCCGAGGACGATACTGATAGAGTTAGAATGCGCTATGCCTATGGAGAAGCCAACCGAATATTTCGTACTGGTTACTGGGATAGTATGTTGGTGGAGGCGCGGGAACTCAAATTGCAAAAAACAGAGGGGCAAATTCTAAATAACCTGGGTTTCATTTACGGTAACTACGGTGACTTTGCCCGGGAACTCGAGCTGTGCTTTAGCAGTCTCAGGATCTTTGAAGAGATTGAAGATCAAAATGGTATAGCATCCTCCCTGAATAATATCGGATATATCTATTCCAATCAGGGCGATTATGAGAACACATTAAAATACTACCGTAAATGCTATAGTATTTGCTTGAAAACGGGGGAGACACTTGGGCTGGCTTACAGTTTGAACAATTTAGGATTTGTATTCCAGAAGACAAATAAGCCGGATAGTGCCATCTGGGCGTATAAAGAGAGTTTGGAAAAGCAAAAGAGCATGGATGCCAGCCACCTCATGCATTCAACACTGAACAACATTGGTATTTCTTACCGCACCAAGTCTGAAAGCTTACTGCATCAAAATGGCCACCCGGATTCGGTAAGTGAAAATATGATGAAGGCTGTTGTATTTCACTCAAAGGCCCTGGAAATTTCAAGGCAAAAGGAAGACAAGGAAGGGATTGCGCTCTCTTTGAATTATTTAGCCAGCATACACTATAAATTGAAAGATTTTACGCTCGCCGGTGAATATGGTAATCTGGCTATGGAAGTTGCAATGGATCTGGGATACCCTGAGATTATTCGGGGTGTCTCTAAGTTTATGCAGGAAGATTTCAGAAGACAAGGGAAATGGCAGGAGGCCCTGGAGAGTTATGAGCTCTATATACTTATGAGAGACAGTATAAAAAATGAAAGTACGGAGAAAGCTTCTATCAGGCAGGAGACAAAATACGAGTTTGAGAAAGCGCAGCTGATAAAAGAACAGGAAAAGCGGGAAATGCAACGCAAAACTGAGGAGGCACAAAAGCGGAGAGACAATCTACAGTACTCAATAATTATTATTGTAATGGTCATGCTGACCATTAGCGTGCTTGCCTTGGGCCGGATAAATATATCAGTCAGAGCGGCCGAAGGTCTCATCTTCTTTACATTCTTACTCTTTTTTGAGTTTATGCTTGTATTGGCTGACCCTTATATTGAAGTCTGGTCGGGGGGTGCTCCAGGAATAAAACTTTTATTTAATGCCGCAATAGCTGCATTGATTTTCCCGCTACATTCTCTGATCGAGCGCAGCCTGAAGAAGCGTTTGGCAAGTAACCAGGCGTCCTATCTGGCAAACTGAATTCCCTGGCAACATGTTTGTGCTGTTATCGTTATATTTGCAATCAATATGATGAACAAGGTCAACGCAATATTATTATCATTGTTACTACTCACCTCCACTTTCGGGGTGAGTATAGAAAAACACTTCTGTGGAGGCTACCTTGCTGATGTTGCGCTTTTTACCGGTGCGTCATGTGGCTGTGATGAGGCCAATATGGACGATGACTGTTGCCATGAGGAAAATGAAGTTATCAAAGTTGATTTGGATCAGTTCAATACTTCCTTTCAGCGAATTCCAGGTATGGCTCAACATGACCTTTTAGTTGGCAACACTTTGCCAAGGCCTATCCCTCGCCCAACGCGTGGGAAAGTGCTMCTGGAGCAGTATGAYCTACCTCCTCCGCAAGCAGTTCCCCGGTATMYAWTGAACTGYTCCTTCACGTTCTACGGTTAGATTATTGGTTTTGATGATACGGTTGRCACAAGGTGTTGACCRGTAATTATCTATGCYTAACCAAAAATCAACCAAAATGAAAACCATCATACGAGTTATTGTGCTGGGAGCATTAATGCTATCTGGCCTAAATCAAGCGCAAGCGCAAAACAAAACCAAGGAAACCAAAACTCTTGAATTTCAAGTAAGCGGAGTTTGCGGCATGTGCAAAGAACGAATCGAAAATGGCGCCTTGATCAAAGGCGTGAAGCAGGTTACCTATAACAAAGAAACACTACAGCTAAAAGTAGTYTATAGAGCCGATAAGGTAACCGAGGATGAGATCCACAAAGCAGTAGCTGCTATGGGGCACGACACTGAAAAAGTCAAGGCTTCAGATGAAGMCTATGGAAAGCTTCCCGCVTGCTGCGCCTATAGAGACGGGGTTGAAAAGCACTAGGCCATGTTGAACCGATATATYAAACTCTGGTTAGGGCTGATCCTGATTGCCAACAATTCGTTGGCTCAGGAYGTTGGGGACRTATTAACAGGGAAGATCATGGAAATGGATGAACGGGCCACTRYYTTGCCCGGTGCCAATATATTCTGGCTGGGAACCACCACCGGYACCAGCTCTGATGAAAATGGTGCATTTTCCATTCGCAGAATTAAGGAAACAAGCATGTTGGTAGTGAGTTTTATTGGTTATRCCAAYGACACWATAGATGTATCTAAAACSGAGCATTTGGATATCACCCTTAATGCTTCAATTAAYCTTGGMGTATTTGAGGTTGTACATCGAAAGCGATCTACTGAAATCTCATCMATGGATCCAATCAAAATTGAGAACATTGGTAAAAAGGAGCTGCTCAAAGCAGCCTGTTGTAATYTATCCGAGAGTTTCGAAACCAACCCGAGTGTRGATGTGTCATTTACVGATGCWGTTACGGGTACCAGGCAAATTCAAATGCTTGGAYTAGCSGGSCCKTATACCCARATCACAAGAGAGAACATGCCCTACGTAAGGGGTATCTCTACCATTTACGGACTCACRTATATTCCCGGCCCCTGGATAAGCAGCATTCAACTGAACAAAGGAATGGGCTCYGTAGCCAATGGMTATGAAAGCATWGCCGGGCAGATCAATGTGGAGCTAAGGAAACCTGAAGTGGATGACMGGCTCTATTTTACTACCTACACGAACGAAATGGGTCGAATTGAAGAAAATATTATTGTCAATCAAGCTGTATCGAAAAAACTCGGAACTGGACTACTATTGCATTCTTCAGTCAATCCCTTTAAGCACGATAACAATGRAGATGGATTCCTGGATCATACTATTAACCAGAACTTTATYGGKMTGAACAGGTGGAAATWTGYWGGYGATGAYGGYTTTAGAATGCAGCTGGGAATTGAAGGYATTTCAAGCGAGCATTCAGCAGGACAAATTRAGTWYAACCCGTYSACYGATGTRGGYACCACCAATAAYTGGGGGATGCGACTTAGTCTAAAAAGAGTTCAAGGATGGGCAAAGTTGGGTAGAGTATTTGAGGACAGGCCCTGGAAATCCATTGGCTTACAACTCTCGGCCTCAAGTGACGAACAAAAGAGCTACTTTGGAACTACCCGCTATGACGCCAGGGAGTCAACCTTCTATGCGAATCTGATCTATCAGAGTATTTTCAGCACAACAGATCATAAAATCAAAGTGGGAGCCACCATCCTGGACGATAAATACGATGAACTGCTAAACGACACGACTTTCAAACGAGAAGAGATCGTTGCAGGTGCTTTTGCTGAGTATACGTTCAGTCGCAATGATAAATTTTCTGCCGTACTKGGARTTCGRTCRGACTATCACAATATGTTCGGCTTAATCTTAACGCCAAGGGTCCATATGCGTTATCAAATTGGYGAGAAGAATGTTATCAGAGCTTCTGCGGGCCGRGGCYTGAGRTCAGCAAATATTATTGCWGAGAATAAAGGTATACTGGCAAGCTCACGCACAATAATCATCATGGGCAAYGGAAACAAAACACCCTATGGMCTGAATCCGGAGATTGCCTATAATTATGGACTCAATTACACAAGGAACTTCACGATTGACTAYAGAGATGGATTTTTCTCAATTGATTTATACGCGACCGAGTTCGAAAACCAGGTTATCCTTGACCTGGACCGGGATCCACAAAAGGCAATTTTCTATAATCTGGATGGAAAGTCCCATTCGTATAGTTTTCAAGCGCAGGTCGATTATGAACTAATCAAGCGATTGGATGCACGGTTGGCCTATCGCTTTAACGAAGTRAAAACCACATACGACGGAAATCTGAAATTAAAGCCACTCATTCCTGCCCACAGGGCATTTATCAATCTTGGMTACGAGACCAGAAAGTACTGGAAGTTTGACTACACATTGAACTGGATTGGCCAAAAAMGACTTCCAAATACGTCATCRAATCCGSTGGAGTACCAGGTTGCMARCTGGTCSCCWGACTACTTTCAAATTAATGCCCAGGTAAGCAARACCTGGAAGGAGAAATTCGARGKATACSTCGGCGCCGAAAACTTRCTTGATTTCAAACAGMAAAATCCAATAATTGCAAGTGAAGCTCCKTTTAACCCMTATTTTGATGCAAGTMTCGTCTGGGGTCCCATCTTTGGAAGAACRRTMTATGCRGGCATACGRTACAATGTAAAATGAACATCTACCAATTACGAATGCCTACGAATATGAGAATGGAATTACCTGGGTTAACTCAATTATTGGTGGCAATATATTGAACGTGAGACTTGAAATTATTAGAGCAACCAGTGCGGTTCTCATTCCCATCTATTCCGTCCTTGGCGGGGGGATTCGCAATTCGTAGCTAACATGTTAATAAAGCGTTAATTTTACCTATCTAAATAATAATCTCAATAGTTTTACGGATATGCAARGAGTAATACACACTATCKGCATCATTTTATTGTTAGCTACWGSAACAGKGCTAACSGGATGCGGAAATAATGGAGAAGGCACGGAACAACACGAGGGCCACGAACATGGTACTTACCAATGTCCAATGGAYTGTGAAGCTGGTAAGACATATGAAGAACCTGGCGCMTGTCCCGTGTGTAAGATGGATTTAGCRGAAATAGAGAAYAGTTAAGAAGCAAATAACGGATTTGGAGTATTGCGAAGCGGCATAATTTCTGCTGTTTRGAATCGGGTTTCAATAAATCATTGTAGAGGAGATGTATAAAAAGTTAGGAGGCTTAATTGCAACARTATTATTTGCGCACCTGAGTTTTGCAAACCCAACTGGTGACCAAAATGATGGACATGACATTACCATTACGATAAAAGGCTATAAGGACACGGTCTGTTACCTGGCTGGTTACTTCGGAAAAAAGCAATACTACAAGGACACTTCTKCATTTGACTCTAAGGGAGTGTGCCGATTTAAAGGAGAGGAACCTTTRGACCCGGGAATTTACTCGATCATCCTTCCGGGYAATACCTACTTTGAATTCATTATTAACGAACAGGAATTCCAATTAAAGACGGACTCATCTAACCTTGTCGCCAATATGGAGGTCAATAATTCCGTGGAAAACAAACTGTTCTATGAGCATTTCAACCTGGTGGCCAGCTTGCAAAAAGATGCYGCGAAATACAAGAAGGAACTGGATCGCCTGACGGAGAAAGACGACAAGGATTCCGCCAGGATTGTGAGGAAGAAATTGAAAGGGGTAAATACCCAGGTAGAAGATTATAAGCTTGGAATAATCAAAGATTATCCCGAATCATTTCTGGCAAAATTGTTCAAAGCGATGAAGGATCCTGTAATTCCCAAGCCACCGAAAGATGAGAACGGGAAGGTGATYGACTCTTTATTCCAGTATAAATATCTAAAGCGGCATTTTTGGGACAATATTGATTTCTCGAATGACAATATCTTGAGAACGCCYATCTATCACGGGCGAATGATGCGGTTCTTTGAAAAGATGACGGCTCAAATACCGGATTCCATATGTGCCTCGGCTTATCATCTTCTGGAATTAGCCCAGGAGAATGACGAGATATTCAAATACACCCTTAGCAAGCTTATCTACAAATACGAAACTTCCAAAATTATGGGTATGGATGGCGTATTTGTTTGCCTTGCCGAGCGATACTATATGACAAACAAAGCCTTTTGGGTGGACTCTGTACAACTTTTCAAGATATCTGATAGGGTTCGTTCAATTAAACCCACCTTGATAGGAAGGCAAGCCCCTCCCCTATACAATTTGCGTGATAGRAMCGGAAAGCTGRYCCCTCTGTACTCCATTGATTCAGAATATTTGATGATAGTATTCTGGGATCCAGATTGTGGCCATTGCAAAAAAGAGATGCCAAAGATCAAAGAGGTGTATGACAAGTTTAAAGATAAGGGGTTAAAGGTTTACGCGGTTTGTACGGAGTTAGAGAAGGACAAGTGGATAAACTATATGGACAAACACSAGTATGATTGGATCGATGTAGCAGATTTTGAACTGAGAAGCCCTTTTAGAGAGTTCTATGATATCGATAGCACACCCAAAATATTTCTACTGGATAAGGACAAGAAGATCATCGCCAAAAAGATCGGCCATGAGCAGTTGGAAAAGATCCTGCGGCGCAAGCTCAAATAAGGYCAANTTTACGACTCCGCCTGATTAATACTGTTTGGTATAAGTCTTCTTTCCGATTGACACCGTAAATGTCCGATCACAGGTGCGATTACCAAAATCTACGGTTCTCTTTTTCAATTCATCTGGTTGAATCTCTATGACACCTTCAGTTATTTCAGGAATCAATCCACAGAACTGYACGCGTAARGGYACCGAAATGATRGCAGTATAAGCCCGYCCGTCTCTGTTGGTTCCATAGGCCGTTCCACCGATMGAGTAKACATCATCYGTAATACCSTYSARGYMCATACAACAGGTYGTRTCCGTATYARGCGTCCAAAAGTTGGTATTCTGTCCCTCAATCCATTTTCTTGTTCTAATTGACCTCCAGGTCACCTGCTCCCCGGAAGGTGATGTAACGGTGCCTTCCACSTCAATCGTGAATGAATTTGTTCCAATACAAGTTACTTTCTTTGNTCCCTSCWMNATGATAGTCATTCACRTGGTAATYACTCAAAGTCGTAGTAATCACCGTRCCGGTTACGTTRTAYTTACCMGAAAAMACAGAWACGATCTTACCCCKCCTTGCTTTGCCATCATTYCCAACGCAATTGGTATTTCCAAAATCAATTGTAAGYGTTTTCGGAAAAGTATTGTTCCAACTTGGTGGATTTGTACTGTWRTCCCAAGCAGGTGGATTCAAWTCTACCGAAGCACAGTGAAACGAAAACGTGTAGTCTTGCGACCCACCCATCTTTGCTATTCCATCTAAATTCTGTTCCTCAGCTGCCTCATTAATATTTTTATATATATCATCAAATGAATCTTCYGCRAGCGCATTGTCTTCCGCAGTAGTTGTCTCTTTGTTCAACTTACTCTTCTTRCAGGAGTTGAATGCCARACAAGVCVNGANTSCNNATYAARAGAAAAKWGTATCTSGATAAMYTCATRRTATTTTGGATTGATGTMTCGCAAATGTAGCAAGAATTTTGYTKGATMAAATCACCRGAGSTGACGCTATTAACATAGGAATAGTGATAAATATCCAYTATATTGAYTAATAATRGATCAGAAAAGTATAATATTTACTSGCTCATTCTAAAAAGGTGHGAAACCAAYATGAAAAAGTTTGCTTTCTTAGTTGTATTGGGAYTTCTRTCCACTTTYACCCATGCCCAGGACAAGGGTACTGAAGCAAAGCCRCCTGATGCACCCAAGAAAACCGCCCCATCAAACGCAAGCAAGCCTAAACAAAAAATTGGTGAGCCGAGTACGGCAACTGATTTTTTACTCCGTGGCACTTTGAAGCAAGAAGCGGATGATATGGTGGGTGCACTGGAGGATTACAATGCCGCTATAGGAATCGACGATAAGTTTCCACGTGCCTATCTCGCCAGGGGCTCCGTGAAGTTCATACTCCAGGATTTTGAAGCAGCRATGGTAGACTTCAACACTACAATAGAATTGGCCGAGGCAGAGGTCGAAGCGTGCAACAAACGCGGACATGTGAAAACCATATTGGAGGATCACAAGGGGGCTACGAAGGAATTCAACAAGTCATCTGCGTTGAAACCAGTTTTGGCGGAGGCCTTTTTTAATAGAGGTAATGTGAAGTACTTTTCAGATGATAAGACCGGATGTTGCGAAGACCTTCAAAAGGCAGGCGAGTTGGGATACTTAAAAGCATATAATTAYATCCGTCAGTACTGCCAGGAKTAAGTAAGACCCAARTCTCAARATCCAAGTYTCAAGAGCCAAGGTGTTAATCTTTGGTATTCCTTGGTACCTGGTTCTTGRTWTCTTGTGCCTTTATTCTATCCCCAATCAGGACATTTCATATCCTGCATCCTTTTACTCGGCTTAAATTTCCACGAAATAATTACTTCGTGGGTATTGGAACTGTATTGCCGGAGCTTGGAAGTGGTGAAATCAAAGGCATAACCAATTTGGAAAAAATTCCTGATATTAATTCCCACTATTCCAATGACCGCATCTGTTTTTCTATAGGCTAATGCTGCCCAGAAAATATTTTGGTAATCAAACTTCACCATTACATCCGCCTGAACAGGCGTAAGCAAACCAAATTTGACATGGGCAGATGGAATCAGCTTGGACTCAATCTTCTTCAACTTAATTACATATCCTCCCGTAAGAAAATAGTGCATTACCAACTTATTTTGTGTTCCGCCCARGCCCAAAGGAATTAATTGATGAGCCGATACTCCTGCAAAGTACTTTTTGGAGTATAACCAAACTCCGGCAGCTGCATCAGGGGCAATTGCGCTGATAGAAGGAAGTGCCTCTGTATTGGTTGGCGTAGTCAGTCCATCAGTATCGAGGTTGTATTGCTTAATCCCGCCAAAGAACCCAAATGAAGCGTGGACCGTGTAAGTTAATCGCATATGGTATGAGTAGGAGCCATAAGCATTGATCTTATTGATCGGTCCCGTTTCATCCTTTGTGACATAGCCTCCTACAGCATGATGGGGCCGATCTCCGAACCTGCCAGGCTCTTTCTTGCCAATATTAATCGGAGAGTGAACACTAAACAAATAAGTAACAGGCTGAGCCCCAAAGCCCAACCATTGAGTTCGATAGCCCAGCTTAAAGTCAATATAGTCATTGGTACCACCYGCTGCAGGATTAACCAGGAAGTTGTTAAAGATAAACTGGCTGTACTGTGGAGGCTGCTGAGCCCGGGCAACCGCGCTGCACAACAGCAACAAAACCACTAACAATATTTGAATATTTGCTTTCACTTTCACGGTCGAATTATTGTAACAAAGCCAACCAATGTACTGCCGTCAACTAAAAACTCCGAGCTAACATTTTCAATCACATAATAATACACAGCTGTCGGTAAATTCGCGCCCGTCAGCTTGTGTTTTCCATCCCAGGGTGTATATGCAGTTGATCCCCCAAGGGATCCACCTCCTTTGTGGTTATACACACGGTCACCCCAACGGTTATAAACACTAATCGTAACATCTCCAAAGTACTCCATGTTCTTAAGCAACCAGAGGTCATTTTCTCCATCGTTATTGGGTGTAAACGCAGTTGGAATTTCAACCAGACAAGGTAAAATAACAACACCCTTTTCATCAGGGGGGCAATTGTTTATATCCGTAACTGTAACATCATATGTACCCGGTTGTAACATGGATAAATTTGAAAAAATTGAGCCATCGGACCATATGTAATCATAACCTGGAGTACCACCAGTAGTTGTTGTAGAGATCGCACCTTCTCCATCCACACAGAAACTAGAGAGCGTAATAYTGATCGGTCCAGGTTCRSTYACAAYAGAAMCAGAAGTAGTGGTCGGACAATTGTTKATATCYGTWACTGTTACTGTATACGTTCCYGCRACGASCACRCTRTTCAATGATGTTGAGTCTGTTTCRGTTACTGTCCCCGACACATCCCATCCAAAAGTATATGGWGCTGCACCACCACTTACAATGGTAGCAKTCACWGTGCCATCRTCATAACCAAAACATGTTGCAGGTGTCGCARTAGTKGYAGGTACTATCGGMGGTGGTAYTGCCAAAACRGYTGTCACCGTATCCGGGGGGCAACCCTGGRCATCMTCCACYGTAACGGAATASGTACCCGCAACCAAATCAAACGCGGTGCTGGTCGTACTTACCAGYWGSGTCCAGGTGAAYGTATATGGGMTCGTTCCACCGSYMGGAGTTACGTYTATGGTSCCATCCTGACTATTRCACGAAGTTTCACTGGTAGACGCTATGGTTGCCAAAATAGGTGGCGGTTCTACCAGTATTAACACAGCCGTAGCAGGACAACCGCTTGAATCCGTTGCGGTAACGGAAACCGTGTCCGGACACAAACTATCAACTGATGCCGCCGTATCCTTGGTACTCCACGCGTACTCATAAGGCGGCACTCCACCGGTTATCACAACATCCATTTCACCGTCACAAGCYCCAAAGCACGAAATTGGCTTTGTTAAAGACAAGGTGGCTACATTGCTATCTACATATCCGACMGMTACAWTAGTTGTATCCGTGCATTGGGAGCTGTCAGTAACGACAAGTTGATAACTACCTGCGGGTAATCCATTTGCTATTGCTATTGTTGAATTGCCCGGATTGTTCCATGCGTAGSTATAAGGCGTGGATCCGCCAGAKACAACAGCAGTTGCCAAMCCATTSACCGTATCACAATTGGTATGAATTACGGATGTGGTAGTTGTAATTTCACCATTCTGYCCTATCGTTACGAAAGCTGTATCCGGGCCACAACTATTGGCATCAGTAACCAGCACACKGTAAATTCCRGCGCACAAACCGGTGGCTACAGGAGTGGTTTGCGCATTCGGATCATCCCACGTATAGGAATAAGGAGAGGAGCCCCCTGAGGTAGTCGTGGTTGCGCTGCCATCGCAAGCCCCAAAACAGGCATCTTTGAATGTAGCAATATTAACATCTACGGTGAGAGGGTCTGAAACCTGGATACTGTCTACTAAAGTGCAGGCATTGCCGGTCAGAACCTCCAGGTAATACATACCAGAGCAAAGGCTGTCCAAAATAGAATCAGTTTCGCCAGCCAATGGAGTTCCCAATGGATTCTGCCACTGATAAGTAAATGGTGCTACCCCACCAAGTTCTGTTAATGTGGCAATCCCGTCACAATACCCAACACAGCTTGTCAATGTCGGAGTAATCGTAAATGCAGGCAGTACGATAGTTACACAAGTAGTATCCTTACACCCCGCGTCATCGGTTACCTCAACACACCAGGCACCRGCGCAGAGAGAGTCTGTGCTTGAACTTGTTTCTCCRGGAATMGGAAYSTTATTTATATCCAGCCACTGATAGGAATAAGGCGAYGTTCCTCCAGTTGGCACCACCGACGCGTTACCRTCGCARCCARCACTATCACAAGTTAAATCAAACTTATCSGGGATTACAACGGGYTCACTTACAGTTACGAATCCTGTRCCACTGCAGCCATCCGGATCTGTTGCGGTCACAGAATATACGCCACCACTCAACCCCGTAGCCGTTGCGCCGGATTGGGCAGGTACGGTTCCCCAATCATAGGTATACGGGGCTCCTGCCCCACCAGAGGCCGCAACAGTTGCGGAGCCCGTACTGGCACCAAAACAAATCACATCTATAATGGATACCGTTGAAACATTCAACCCATTGATAAAAAACGRCAAGCAGGTGGAAGGTGACACATTTCCGCAGAGATCAGTAATACCAGAMCCTCCGGTTAAACACACATTATAGCTTCCRCCAGACAAGATTGSGGGCGAAATATTTGCCGTAAAAGTGATTTCCTGAGTACCACCGCTCGAGCATGCTGCCCCAACAACACCTGATAAGGTATATGGKCCCCCRGGTCCGGAAAGGGARAAATCACCATCRTTAACCGTGCTGCAAAGSACACTTTCGGARAAAGAAAATTTTATCGAAGTGGATCCACAACTAAGTGGCACAGTTAARGTATCAATSGTTTGGATCACCGGAGTRCTATTATCAAAAATACTTGCTGAAGAAGCGGAAAAATCAATGGTATATCCGTTTGGAGAGGGAGAGAATTGGCTCACATTGACCACATATATTTCTCCAGCYGTAACRGTCATACAAGGCTCATTCTGCCCCCCACTCAATCCATTTGGCCCGGTTGCTCCAATTAAAGGACTGAAATTACACGCTATTTCAAGCCCAGGRTTTCCAAAAATGTCAGAACAGGCGGCCGTAGTCAGATTATAAACCGCCCAATCATAATCATCCGATGATAAATTGGGTGTGATTGTAAAACACAAGGAACCCGACGTTTGAACAGTAAATGTATACCAGACATCATTTTTTTCTCCGGTACCCAGACAACTTGAAGCTGAATTAATCTCATTGGGTACGTTCCCGGTCCCCGAATAGGCATTTGATTCTGAAAAGACAGTCTGACAAATTGCAACTGCTCCCAAACAATCCTGATTGTTCGGCGGTTGAGATCGCAAATCAAATGCGATTAGGAGCAGCAGAGAAAGAAGTGAGACAAGAGCCTTCTTCATATTCCAAATATAGTGAAAAGAGAGTCACCCTGAGAAGATAAACAAGAGGTTATAAACCGATATTTGTGAATAAGAGCCCGGCGTTGGATCCTGATGAATGAGCCTTTCCCGCTCAGGAATTATTCACTCCTGGAAAGAAAACGTGCAACAGTTTTTGCCTTTTATGGCCATCTCAACCAGCAAAGTAGTTATAGCAGGTATTTCCCGGCTAAAACTTAGTGCAGGGAATTATAAAGTCCTGCTTCTTTCCATTCCGCTTATAATCGGCTTGCGCAAATTCGTAGATAAGCGATATCTCATTAGAGCCCTGGGTACCGATCCCCAATTTTGAGATAGTCACATCGTAGCTGTAGCCCACATGAAAGAAGTCTTTCAGCTGTAATCCTACCATGATCACAATTGCATCATTATTGGCATATCCCGGCACATAACTCTTTAAACCGGGTATTCCACGGTACCACAGACCTACCATCGCCATTTTATATTTGTAATAAGCACCCAGATCAATTTGATCCCATTCCAGCTGCCCCTTGTAAATAGCCACTGCGGTAATATCCTCCTTTGAAAATCCCTTTGGATCTCTTGAAAGGACATATCTGTATCCCCCTTGCACTGTATATTTTATGGGCAATAGAGACTCCTGCCCCATGAAGGATTGATTGGGCCTGTTTAAATGGTCAAGGGAAAAACCGCCCCAATAATTCTCGGAGAAGATAATCGCACCTGTACCAAAATCGAAATATGTATTCCTGCCGCGATCAAATTTCTCTATAGTACTAAAAGGATCATCGCGCAGAATTTGATCAGCAAACCTCAATCTGAAAAAGTCTACATTTCGACTGATAAAAGAGGCTCTTAACCCAACCCTGACCCCAACAGATCTCGTAATGTGGAAGACGTAAGAGTACAACCCACCTATGCTTTTAAATCTTAAAGCACCACTTCCGGCATTGTCATTTATAAACATCAGCCCAACACCACTTTTATATTTTCTGAGGAATTGATCATATGAAAATATATAAGATGTAAATGCCCCGGGAACCTTTAGCCACTGTTTGCGGTAGTTCGCCGCAAGGCGGGCCTGCTCCGTGTTGCCGGTAAAAGCCGGATTCAAATACATGGGAGCCGCATAGAACTGTGAAAATTGCGGATCCTGCGCTTTACCAATCTGCTGGAGAAGCAGAACGAATACAAATGCCAGCCATATTTGTTTGAATTTTATCATCTCGGTTTCTCCTCAATCCTTGTTCTCTCCTCAATCCTTGTTCTCAACTCAATTTCCTTGTAAACAATTTTAAACCCTGCGTCATGGTCAAAAAACCAATCCCGTTCAAATGTTTTATACCCGTCAACCTCAACGGTCATCTTAAATTTTTTGCCGGGTGGCACAACCACCAAATATTTTCCTGTGTGCGAATTTGATCTGTATATTCCCTGTAACATMTTGGTYTCAACATCATGTATTTTGATCAGGGCCCCAAATGGAACAAGGGTAGAATCATTTTCAGCAATACTGACAACCCCCCTAATTATGGTGAGTTTCCCAACGTCATCGGTCAAATGAACAACATAAAGATCCTGCTCACCATATCCCCCCGTTCTACCAGAGGATAAATAGCCTCGTTTTCCATCCGCCGATAGCACAAAATAGATATCGTCATCAGTAGTATTAATTGGATAACCCAAATTCTCAACGGTTTCCCATGTTCCATCATCATTTAGCGTGGCCTTGAATATGTCATACCCACCCATGGTTTGATGTCCCTTTGAACTAAAGTACAGTGTTCTGTCATCCGGGTGAATGAAAGGTGCATCATCATCATAGCTCGTGTTAATCGRRGAACCCAAATTCATGGGYATGCCCCATTCACCATTGGGTAACCGCCTGACYTTATAGATATCCARTCCTCCYAAGCCACCAGGTCGATCAGACGAAAAATACAGTTCTGTCATACCTGACGAAAAGCTGGCACTGGGCTCCAGGTGTTCAGAGTTGATTCCATYRGGAAATTTTGTCGGAAGGGTCCAGGATTCTCCATCCAGAAGAGACCAGTACAGATCACCCCCSGTWCCCTCTYYATTGGTTTTATAAGTTATCAATGTGAATCCGTCGGCTGAAAGCCCTACAGATGCATCRTGRTTGTCCGTGTTAATRTTGGAGCCWATAAGYTCYGGYCTGGACCAGACTTCCCYGGATTGCGTMGCGATGTAAACATCTTCAAAATAGCGATYGTAAGGATCTGTTHTGCCACCAGTACTACCCGGTCTTCTGGABGTAAACATCATTGACGTTTCATCCATTGAAATAACAGGAACATATTCAGCATACTCCGAATTGATGGTCTCTCCCATATTCTCAATTGTTACCTCGATTGGCTCCCCAATCATTCTCTCAGCCGTGTTGCACGATTGTATATAATGATCCATGGACTCCTTGTGTGTTCTTTTTTTBACATGGAGTAAAGCGTATTTCTTATAGTATTCTCTGGCTTTGTCAAAATCCTCCATCAAGTGATACCACTGCGCTAAATAAAAGTAGGATTCCTCATATGCACCCTGACCCGCTTTGATAAAGAAGGCAGAAGCCGCTTTTCTATCATTCGTAGTCTTGAGGATGCATGCCCCCACTTTGTACTGAAGTTCCGCTGTTGCATTTCCAGTGGACATCAACTCCTCATAAATTTTCAATGCACCCCGGTAATCTTGAAATCCAAAATAATAGTCCGCCTCCTTTTTGAGCATCTTGTCTTCTTTGCTCATTTTGGGTTGGGCGGATGCAAACGAAATTACCATCAGCATAGCTATAAGCAAGGAAACTCTATTCATATATATACCCACTCTAATCATCTTAACAGGGTCACATCCCCAATTTCTTTATACTCRKTACCATTGATAAACGTAAGTTCAATTTTCCATACATACACATCCTGCTGGCTTAGGGTACCGCGATAATAACCGTCCCATCCAATTGAYAAATCAAATGTTTCATAAAYCATTTCACCCCATCGGTTAAAAATCGTCATGTGAAACTCTGCCACGAACTTGGTGATCGGATAGAATATATCATTGTCCAGCAAACCCGGAAGGTATGTACCGCCACTGGGTCCATTTAGATTCGGTGTAAACGCGGTAGGCACTTCAATGTCGAAGCTCGGGTCAATTCTGATTATTGTCAACACAGTATCAGTGCAACCAAGCTCATTGACCACCGAATGCGTAACAATGTACGTACCGGAATCTTCATAAAAATGATTGGTGTCAGCTAAATCTGAATTCCACCCATCCCCAAAGTCCCAATACCAACTACTAATCGTATCTCCTTCTACACTTCCGATCGATTTATCCTCAAACTCTATCAATGGGACTGTTGTCGTACCTATTAGTGGATCAGCCGAAATACCTGCGATTGGAGATGCCAGTACCACAAGTGAATCAAAGGCCACAGAATCTGTAACACAGGAATCAGGTCCCACAACTGTCAGGCCCAATAAAAAATTACCGGTACCCGGATAAACATGCGTTGCGCTAAGATCAGTGGTGGTTTCTGTCACCCCATCTCCAAAATCCCATACATATTCATAGGAGATATCCATTCCTTCAAGGATGGTAACAACAACATTGATGTCATCACCTACACACACAGTATCTGCTGACACCCCTACTTTAAGCAGCTCAAACACGATTATTTCAACCGAATCCTCTACCATACAATTATTCGCATCCGTTACCTGAATTATATAGGTTGTAATTGTATCCGGAGTGATTTTCTTCCAGGTTGTTCCAGTTCCAAGACCGTTGTCCCAYAAATAGCTTAGGACTCCCGTTCCWCCTGTGGCAAGAGCTTTAATSGAATCWGCACCAAATACACATATTGTTCCGTCCCCRATATTGATGGTTATCTCTATCTCAGGCGGCTGGGTCAAAACCACATYATCATCAAATGGGCAYCCAGACGCATCTGTAACCTGGTATGCATGCGTGCCAGCCCAGAGTGAATCCGCRAAGGTTCCAGAGTCACCAACAGAAGGCCAGAAGACATTGTATGCAGGAACACCGGTATTGGGAACRCCACCWGATATRTTGATCCATGCYTCRCCAGTGGTATCATTAAAACATTCAATMTCGGTAGTTCCCGCCAGGATYRCGGTAAGTAGYGGAGGCTCCGTRATATTAAAAGCCAAATTTGTRTTRCACCCAAAGGAATCTTCAACRGATATGGTATAGATTCCAGTYACAAGCGTATCGATCATTGTGTCCGTTTGCRYTGGCGTCGTACTCCACGAATAAGTGAACGGAGSTGTACCTCCYGAGATTGTTGCCACAGCCGCTCCATCATCCCCGCCAAAACAAGTTACATTCACCTGACTAAAATTGTTAACGGTTAAAACACCCGGCTCCRTTATAACCACAGAGTCTTGCGMTGTACACCCTATCGAATCTGTGATGGTCACTGTGAACGTATCAACGCCAAGCCCTGTCGCTARCTCATTGGTTTGAGTTCCGGGGTCATCCCATTGATAGGTATAAGCACCTGTGCCACCAGTGCCTGCAACCTCTGCAGTGCCATCTATCAAACCATTACAGGTAACGAAGGAACTGTCAAAAATAGTGGCAATCAARAYCGGTGGTTCACCAATTGTCACGTATGCAGTATCCACACACCCATTTGAATCCACAACTGAGAAAGTATACATGCCAGCGATCAGCCCCGTACTTTGTATAGTTGTTTGTGATGAGTCATCTGACCATAAATASGTATGGGGCAYTGTTCCTCCCAGTGCTAAYCCAGTTGCYGAACCCGTATTATCGCCACCGCAGAAAACGTCAATGAAAGAGGGTACACTGGCACGTAGAATATTTAGCGTATCCACTAAGACGGTTACAATTAGCGAATCAAATTTGATGCAACCCAGGGTGTTGACAACTTCAAGCACAACCGTGTATAYTCCAGTATCAGCGTATACGTTRTAAGGGTTGGGAATGGTATGGGTATTTCCATCTCCGAAATCCCAGTTCCACGAAATAATACTGGTAAAGGGCAATGCRACAGATGAGGAATCAAAGAAGTATACCGTATCTAATCCACAAAGSGTACTATACAATGTAGTTGTATTGCTGCCAAACAATGCCACAGGATTGTCAATTAATAAGGAATCCGGATCCGGAGGTTGAGCAGGCTGCTGGCAACCCAGGGAGTCTCTTAAAATAAGGGCAGGATGAGGCGTTCCTGCATCCAGGTAGGTATGTACRGCTGAATTACCCGACAACGAGTCAATCACTCCGTCCCCAAAATCCCAGGTATAGGATGTTGTGTTAGAGGCAGTTGCCTGAAACGATACGAGCAAAGGTACACAGCCAGAATCAGGTACAAATGTAAATGAGCCATAAGGCCCCCCTATTTCTATTAGGTCAGGTAACAACAACGTATCCACGCAACCGGCGGCATTGACGACAGCMAGCATGACATCAAACGTATCCGGAAAGGAATACGTGTGTGTTGGATTTTGGTTAGCTGAGGTTGCACCATCTCCAAAATCCCAGAACCAGGAAACAACATCAGATGAAGAGGAATCCTGAAAAGACACTACCAGCGGCGGGCAGCTCGAATTCAAAGTATCCACAACAATGCCAGCTGTGGAGGTAGGCGCAACTACAACAGTGGATATCAGCGTACTATCACATCCATTCGAATCRGTTAAGACCAACGTCAAARARTAAGTACCCGTATCTGCATACCCATGAAGTGGATTCGCAATGGAATCASTGGAGCTGCTATCTCCAAAATCCCAGAAATAAGTTATGCCATCTCCCCATGAGCTATCCTGGATAGCGATATCCTGCCCTATACAAACAGGAGTATTGTAATTAAAGAAGGGTGAAGGGCTSGTAAGTGTAATAAGGTTGATGTATGTAATTGAATCTGTGCAGCCATTGGAATCCGCCACCGTAAGCTTAACAGAGAATACGCCGGCTGAATTGTAAATATGTGTAGGGTTCTGAGTAGTMTCTAATGCAGAATTATCTCCAAAATCCCAAACCCACGAYACAATTGGCAATGACCCYGTRGAAGTATCAGAGAATGAAACAGGYARTGGAGCACAGCCAGAATTTAGATTTTGAGTAAATCCCGGATAAACTCCATGCACTTTTATGTAATCAACTCTGACAATGGTATCAGTGCAWCCATAAAAGTCAGTCATGGCCAATGATACGGTAAATGTACCCGTATCMGTATACGGATGAATAAATTGCGAARTRCCGCCRGTGCCATTGSTAGTGCCGTCCCCATACACCCAGTTATTAAATGTAACAGTTGGGGTAAACAGTGCKATTGATGTATTCGTAAAATCCGAATTCAGTGTRAAACACCCAATGGTATCCGGAGTTGTGAAATTTGCCWGTAAATCAGGAATCACCACAGACGCGAATGCAGTGTCACCACAGCCATTRGAGTTGGYTGTGCCCAGACTCACCGTATAAGCTCCCGGRGCRGTATATGTATGCGTTGTATTTAYRTCAGTTGATGTAAATCCATCCCCAAAATCCCAGAACCAGGTATCGGCACCAATTGAAAAGTCTGAAAAAGTCGCAAAGTGAGGTGTTGTRCARCCAACCGCCGGRCTTACRGTAAAAAGKGCTTGAGGTGGCACAACAATAAGGATGGMCTCCAYCGTGTCATTGCACCCATTATGACCCGCAATTAAAGWAATTGTGAACGCTCCGGTATCTCCAAACATATGCATGGGATTTTGTAAGGTAGATGTGGAGCTGCTGTCACCAAATATCCAAAGCCAGTTATTGATAGAATCAGTAGACAAATCGCTAAAGCTGACCACTTCATTGTGGCAAATCACCGTATCTGACATGGTAAAATCAACAAGAACCGGTACGATCCCAACAGGCACATTAACATACGCCGTATCAGTACATCCCCAATCAGTCCCAATTATCAACTCTACGCTATGAATGCCHACTGAATCAAAAGTATGCACCGGATTGGGCAAAGACGAGGTATTGTTTACTCCTGAAAAGGGATCGCCAAAATTCCAGGACCAGGAATTGACTGTACCAAAGGAACTGAAGCTCGYGTCAGTAAAATYTACCGTGAGCGGCWTRCAACCTCCATCTTCCGGGATCAACGTAAAGTTAGCAGTTGGAAAGATCACCTGGATAGAGTCAGGTGCCTCGCTCAAGCGGAATGTATCCGTACAACCCAGTCCATCAATTACAACCARATACGGGTCAAATATTCCTTCAACGTTGTAAACATGTAAGGGATTGGGCACATTTGTGCTCGGTGTTCCATCATCAAAATCCCAGTAATAAGTTAAGGGAGCTGTTCCGGAAATTGTGCTGGTAAAATTTACAGCCAGCGGAGTTTCACAATTCCTCGTAGTGTCAACSGTGAAGCTYCCATTGGGMACATTATAGTYAAGCGTTTGTGTCACCGAATCCACACAYCCTATGGCATTTGTTGCTATCARGGTAACATCRTAGGTGCCGGCSGTGTCATAAAAATACAGTGGATTCTGACCTGGGGARCTGTTTCCATCACCAAAATCCCAATCCCARCTGACCGGATTTGGTGCAGTAGAATCATAAAAAACAAGTACGAAATTGGGACAACTGGACAAGGTATCAATTACAAAGTCAGCCTGAAAGTCAATGATATCTACATAATCGACTATGACAACTGTATCAGAACAACCCAATGAGTCCGCAACAACCAACGTAACGTCATACGATCCAGGAGACGGATATATATGATTGGCGTTTGGAGAGGTAGAGGTCGCACCAGCATCGCCAAAATCCCATAACCAACTTACTATTGGCGAAGAACCCGACGTAGAATTATCAGTAAAGAAAACGTTTAAAGGAAATACACATGTATCTATCGGCCCTCCCAATATGCCGGCAGAACCCGGGGTACTGAGATTTATATAATTGGCCTCAAGTACCGTATGCTGACAACCATTGTTGTCGGTAATCGTAAGGCTCACTCCAAATCCACCATTCAGAATATATGTATGCAAYGGATTTTGAGCWGTMGATACATTTCCATCACCGAAGTCCCAAAACCAATTATTGATCGTACCAGAGCCRGKRGTRGATTGATCCGAAAATTGTACTRAAAGGGGGTTACAGCCATAGGTAGTATCRGCTCCRATYGACGMTACCGGACTTTGAAACACGGTAATAAATGCCGTTTTTATTTCGGTATCACTGCCGCTACCATTGGTTGCCGTCAGTGTAACCGTATATGTGCCAGGGATGGTATATACTGCGGAAGGGTTTTGAAGTGAGGAATTATTGGAATTTCCAAAATCCCAATTCCATTGTGTAGGAGTGTTGGWSGAAAGGTCGCTGAAGCTTACCGTAAGAGGACTGCATCCSGAAGTGATATTGGCRGTAAAATCAGCTACYGGTACCTGGGCAAGCAGAAGAGTGCCCGGCCCCATCGWGACACAGAACCAAAGTATACTCCATATCYTATTTAAYGTGCYCCTCCCCATACGTGTCTTATCTCCWAATAATGAAAGCAAATSTATATTATATTAACYTATTATATACGATGGCTMYAAGATAARGTTMTGCTATTTTGAGCTTATTTTTTTGTCAAAAAAATCCAAAAATTGTGTGTGTTTTYATTTCCGATTTTRGTGAATTCTTTTTAAACTTCCACAGTATTAATTGCCTGTAACAAATATTTTTTTSAATTAAATCATTACGCATGAAACCGCATTTCTCTTCGACCCAACGTGTCGTACCTGGCTATTCTCTTTTATCTTTTCTCATCTGTTTTTGTCTSGYYCTGACYGGTACTAYYGCGGTGGSRCAAGTTGARTTTTCAGTMRAYWCTGATAACGGMTGYGCACCKTTGACRGTAAATGCAACAAACCTCAGTCATACCTACTGGGATACTACAAATGCAACCTTCTATTGGTTCGACGTTTCTTCCAATCCWCAACCCACGGACAGCACATACRATTTTTCCTACAYGTACACGGYACCTGGCAGCTATGAAATGCGACTCCAGGGATACGATAGTTTTATGGTTTATATGGGCGAGTGGAACAGAATGATTACTGTTGGAGGTGCAGCTCCGTTTATGCCGGTTGATAGTTCAAGCTTTTGCCCGGGATCATCAATTAACTTTTCCTACAACAGCTTTTACAATACRYTGGAATGGGATTACGGAGATGGATCGCCGTCTGAAATGTGGAACTKGACTGCACATACYTATRCGGATACCGGAACRTATACCGTMCGYTTRGTGGTAAACGAYAATTGTGGAAATGACACCATCTATCAAACSATTTTYATMGAYAGTACTGCGGTTCCTGTCCCCAATCCAAGCGCTAACGTTTGGAACGTTTGTGTAGGAGACCAGGTTAGCTTCAATGCTGGTGGCCTACAGAGTTCCTATGATTGGAGATTTGACGATGGAGACTCCTCGATTCARGAAAACCCCTTTCACTCCTATACAGATACCGGCAATTATACGATTATGCTCACGGTTACCAACATCTGTGGACAGCAGGCTATTGATTCCCTTAGCCTAAGGGTTGATACTGGATTATTCCCCAATGCCTGGTTTGGATCGTCTCCCGGTGGTTGTCCAAATCARMTWATTGGCTTCAATGCACAAGATCCTGGCTCATATGCGTGGGATTTTGGAAACGGTATGACTGACACCGTGCAAAATCCCGACACTTATTTCGCAGATACCGGCACCTATACCGTTCGGTTAATATTGACCAATGGCTGTGGTAATGTTGATACAAACATTCAAAGTATTACAATTTCCTATGATTCAATAGGTAACCCGGGTTCAGCGCAGATTGAATTTCTCAGAAATAATATGTGGCAAGTAGATACCGACACTGTGTGTGTTGGTGATCCTGTTCCATTCAGAAACGACTCCTGGAGCGGAACACAGGTTACYTATAAATGGTTGTATGGAGATGGAGATTCTTCGCTGCTACAAGACCCACCGGCKCATRCTTACACTRCAGCTGCCACTTATGAGGYTCAACTRATTCGCTCAACRGGTTGTGGAGGTGTTGATACRGCGCGGAAATGGGTGGTGGTTCAAGCRGCRGCTTCGCCAAAYGCAGACATGCAATTGATGCCAATGAAYGCATGTCCWGGAGAKGYMGTCCTCTTTTTTGACTTCGACGTTGATGACGAMGYTGGCTATATCTACACTTATAACATWTGGTATGGAGATGGTGATTCCAGTGGCACACTGCCTGAYAGCAATGATTTGGAGTTTGTTCTGGATACRCATACTTATGCCAGCGTYGGCAATTATGARGTCATCTTTACAGTCACGAATGGTTGTGGCGTAACRGATACGGTTACGGAYACYGTTTTCGTGAACAATCCGAATACGATGCCCTTTTATATGTATGRTAACTCTTCYAGCGAYAATGGTAGTGCTTGTCCTGGAGATACAGTGGAATTCTGGGTGGCTAGTTTAAATGATATAGGATGGGATTATGGTGACGGCAGCCCAATTGACTCCACYGGTGATCATRTATATGCCAGTCCYGGCACCTATTATGTTACAGGCTATMTGGAAAATGGGTGTGGAACAATTGAYACCATATTGGATACAGCAGTTGTTAATATGAACAATATGATTGGTGGACAGGCCGGTGTCAATGACAACTTCGGGTGTATCGGAGATACYTTGTGGTTCTCAAGACAAAACTGGGGRGGCGGAGGCGATGGGCCTCAGAATGAACAAYACCTTTGGTATTTCGGTGATGGAGACTCTGCAACAACTGAAAATGCGTATCACGTYTAYTCGGCAGGAGGGGTATATATGGTTAGCTATTCCATAACAAATGGATGTGGCTCCACCATGAGTGGATTGACCGTTATTATTGACGAGCCCAATATTGATGAATCTGAATTAACCATTACCGATGCCTCCTGTGGCATCCCTGACGGTTCAGTGACCGGTCTGAATATTTTCAGTCCCGGGCAATTTACTTTCCTATGGGAGAACGCCAGTCAGATCCCAGTTGGAACAGACACAAACCTGTTGAGTCAGCCAGCGGGTGCGTACACGCTGACTATTGCCAATCAGAATGGTTGTACCAGTACATCTGGCCCCCACGCAATAATTAACACGGGAGCTCCATTGGCACCGATAGCCCTCTCCCCCGCCGACTATTGCAATGGCGATCCGATCGYGGACCTCACTGCGAGTGGAACCGGCGGCACACTCATTTGGTATTCAAATGCGGCTCTKACAGACAGCATAGGGACTGGAAGTCCATTTACGTCTGGAGCAACAACAGATTCAACTTTCTATGTAACGGAAACACTAGCGGGATGTGAAAGTCCGGCGACCCCAGTGGTAATAACGGTCAACCCTGAGTATAGTATTGTCGATCCTGGTATCGCCATATGTACCGGGGATAGTGTGGTGATTTACGGTGTATTCCGCTCTGCTGCAGCTACCTACTACGATAGCTTKCTAACCGCAGGAAATGGATGCGACAGCGTACATTCCACTGTTCTTAGTCTGGATCCTGCAGCAACAGTTGGCGCTGGGATTGACGCAACGRTCTGTGCWGGTCAATTACACTCTTTATCWGGCACSATGGGTGGTAGCGCRAGTACRGTTACCTGGACAACARRTGGKGACGGTACTTTTRCCTTTACAAATGTATTGRTCACTGATTAYACTCCYGGRRCGGCGGATGTGGTTGCRGGAACTGTTACAATTACCYTAACATCAGACGACCCTGCCGGARCTTGTCCTGCCGCAGYMGACACTATRMTACTCACTATTACCCCGGCTCCGACGGCYAATGCGGGTCCTGATCAAACAATTTGCTCAGACGGTRTAGTCACCCTGKCCGGTKCGATAACCGTTGCTACGGGTGGACTSTGGACCTCTGCAGGAGATGGYTCGTTTGCGAACCCCGCTAATCTGGCAACGACCTATACACCTGGTATATCAGATATAGCATTGGGAACTATTTCGTTGACATTGACATCTACAGGAAATGGGATTTGTTCCGCAGCTATAGATGCCATGACGATTACAATGAACCCTGCTGCAACCGTTAATGCAGGACCGGATGGCGCAAATTGCGAAGGCCCAACACCATGGCCTCTATCAGGAWCTATGGGAGGTAGCGCAACTGCAGTYATATGGACAACCACGGGAACCGGTACRTTCGACGATGACACGGCGTTAGCAGCAAACTACTCCGCATCGTTTGCCGATGTAACTGCTGGATCAGTGAACTTAATTATAACGACAAATGATCCTGATGGCGCTGGTCCATGCACAGCTTCAACTGATACAATGATTTTAACCCTCATCGCCCTCGACAGCATTAGTGTTGGAGCTATAATATGTGGTGGCGACAGTATCCTGCTTGGTGGAACTTATCAAACCATAGCGGGTTCGTATRTGGATGGTTACCTGGGAACTGATGGATGTGATAGCATTGTCACCACGACCYTGGTTGTCAATCCAACTTTTGGCACTCCTGTTTCCGAAATAATATGTGCAGGTGACAGCATTATGCTTGAWGGAGCTTATCAAACTATTGCCGGGGCTTATATAGACACGCTGACAGCAGTTAGTGGTTGCGATTCTGTAATCACAACAACCCTCACCGTGAATCCAACCTATGCTATGCCGGAATCGGCGGCTATTTGTAATGGGGACAGCATTATGCTGGGCGGAGCCTATCAAATGAGTGCAGGTTCCTACGTCGATACGCTTACCTCCGTAAATGGCTGCGATTCTGTCATTACAACAACATTGACTGTGAATCCAACTTATGCAACAGCGGAGACTGCTGCTATATGTTCCGGAGACAGCATTATGYTGGGCGGAGCRTWCCGAAYAACTGCRGGKACCTATATRGATACYCTTTCYGCATTAAAYGGATGTGATAGTATTATTGCCACWGCGYTAACAGTGAATCCGGTCTATAATATGACTCCKGGCACGAGCATTTGTACAGGAGACAGCATCTTTTTGGGAGGCGCTTTTCAGACTACGGCTGGATCGTATACGGACGCATACACTTCAGTTGATGGATGTGACAGTACCGTAACTACTGCGCTRACYGTTGTTACCACKATARTTTCTTCTGTTAACATTGCAATTTGTGATGGAGACAGTGTRATGGCAGGYGGGKCSTATCAGAGTACGGCRGGTGCTTATATAGATTCTCTAATTGCGTCTGGAGGTTGCGATTCCATTGTAACYACCAACCTTAGTGTRAACCYGAATGCAGCTACCATGGATTCCMTATCCATATGCTCAGGAGACAGTGTGATGTTRGGAGGATCTTATCAAATGACGGTTGGAACATATGTAGACTCATTCAGTACAACTGYTGGTTGTGACAGCATCGTAAGCACTTCGCTTTCAATAATGCCTGCATCAGGCTCTGCAGCTACGGCCTCCATGTGTCCGGGTGATAGCATTATGTTGGGTGGAGCTTYTCAAATGACTGCGGGAACGTATACAGACATATATACTGGCTCTAATGGCTGTGACAGTACCGTAACAACGGTACTTACTATTGATCCTATACCGGGTATATCCGTGTCTCCTTCCCCTGGTGTGGTCTGTGCATTTGGCGACACRGTAATGTTCACGGCACTGGGTGCTGCGACATACACTTGGTCACCGGGTACCGGACTGGACACCACTGTGGGTACCATTGTTAATGCTTCACCCGGATCAGCAACCACATATACAGTTACGGGCACGAGTTCTGCYGGATGTRTTGGATCAACAACRGTTRGTGTACAGCTTAGTGGCGGTTCTACTGTAGCTGGTTTTACATCCGACACAATAACTTGTGCGGGTGGTAGCATTACGTATTCAAACACGTCTACGAATGCTACAAGTTATGCCTGGGTATTCTCCGGAGCAACATCTATAGACAGTACATTGCAGGATCAGGTAATAACATATGATTCGGCAGGACTTTATGATGTTTCTCTTACCGCGTTTGGCTGTGGTGCAGACAGTACTATATCGTTTACAGGGTATATTACAGTGGGCCCTGGAGTAGCATCTTCAGGGTCAGCGACGATATGTTCGGCGGACAGTATCTTCATTGGCGGGGCATTCCAAAATACGGCCGGCGTATACACGGACACATTTATTTCTGCCGCAGGTTGTGACAGTATTGTCACGACAACACTGTCCGTAGATTTAGCAGTTTCTGCAGGCATCTCAGGTTTGTCTGATGTTTGTGCAGCTGATTTCGCATTTGACCTTGCTACCGGACTTGGCGGCACTCCAGATGGAGGAGGATCATGGAATGATGATGACAATTCCGGGGCATTGATATTGTTTGGAAATATCATTCCCGCATTGATAACTCCCGGCACGTATGACTTCACGTACACCGTTACTGGAAGTGGCGCATGCCCGGATGATTCGGCTACGGTCACTCTCACGATTTATTCGGTTCCATCTGCTGGAACAAATGGTACGTTAGGTGCATGTTTATTGGCGACTTCACTGGACATTGCGACCGGGTTAGGAGGCACTCCTGACTCTGGTGGAGTATGGGTGGATATAGATGGTTCCGGAGCGCTGACAGGAACGATATTCGATCCATCCCTTGCAGGATTGGGCACATACAACTTCAGCTATTCTGTACCTGGKAATGTGGSTTGTCCTSCRGAYACAGCAATTGTCACAGTATCAGTKATTKCTGCGGCCAATGCGGGAAYAGATGGTTCTCTAACCGCTTGTGCTGGTGATTTCACAACTCAAAACCTGGGTGACGGTCTTGGTGGCACGCCAGATGGGGGAGGCACATGGAGTGACGATGATGGATCAGGAGGTATTCTATTTGGCGATGTATGGAGCCCGAATCAAGTGCAGGCAGGCACCTACAATTTCACTTACGTGGCAGCTGCCGCTGGATGCCCAAGTGACTCAGCTGTTGTTACTATGACTGTTGCTGCGCCTCCGGATGCAGGATCGGATGGGACCCTTGCTGTTTGTGATTCCAACGGAACTGTAGACGTGGCGACAGGGCTGGGTGGAACTCCCAACGCCGGTGGTGTATGGACGGATAGTGCTGGAACAATGGCCAGTTCTGTTGTGGACCTAAGTATATTGTCCACGGGATCCTACAGTTTCACCTATACTGTTTCTGCCCCACCGTGCGCAGATGCAACTGCTACAGTTACCGTCAACTTGAGCACGTGTATTGGAATTGGGGAAATCGACAATGAGACCATTAGCTTGTATCCTAACCCATCAGAGGGTAAGTTCACGGTTGAGTTTGTCAACACAGCCGATGCCAGGATAGTGGTCTATAATTCTACTGGTGAGTTGGTTGCTGTATTCACGAGCGAAGGTAAGCCCAACATGGAGCTAGACTTAACTGGTAACCCGAATGGTCTCTACTACATAAATGTGATAACGGCGGATAAGGTGATCACAACTAAAGTGTCGATCGCGAGGTAAACTGAACTGGCAAAATTAAGGGAATGGGCCCCTGCTTACATATTTCTGATGTGTTGCTGGGGGACTATTTTTTGTACACTACCCCACCCTTCATGACAAAACTAACGTTCTGCATCGTTTCAATATGTTCCAGCGGATCCTGGTCCACTGCAATAATATCGGCGAATTTACCAGGTTCCAATGAGCCCAGGATCTCCGAGGCTCCGAGAAGTTCCGCCGCATTTATTGTTGCTGCCATGATGGTTTCCATAGGTGGCATCCCAGCCTCAACCATGTATTGAAATTCCAATCCATTCATGCCGTGCTTGTAAACTCCGGCATCCGTACCAAACGCAATTTTCACTCCGGCTGCGTAGGCTCTTCCAAAGGATGCCTGGATCTTTGGTCCAATCTCTAAGGCTTTAGGTGTCACCATTTCAGGATAGTAGTCTTTGATTTTTGCTGAATCCGTCACGGACTTGCCTGCGATTATRGTAGGGACCAAAAAAGTACCCTTTTTCTTCATCAGACTTATTACATCATCGTCCATGAGTGTTCCGTGCTCAATCGACGCGACCCCTGCCCGGATGGCCCGTTTCATACCTTCCGCCCCATGGGCGTGAGCGGCTACCTTCATTCCAAAATCAGCAGCTGTCTCAACTATTGCACGAATTTCTTCCTCTGTAAATTGTGGATTTGAGCTGGACTTGGCCATACTCAAAACACCAGCTGTTGCTGTAATCTTGATTAAATCCGCGCCGTTCTTATATCGCTGTCGGACTCCCTTTCTGCAGGCTGCAACTCCGTTGACCACACCTTCTGCCGGACCAGGATCACCCATGAGATCAGCACGCCATCCATTGGTTGGATCAGCATGCCCACCGGTGACAGCTAAGGATTTACCCGCAGAATATACTCTCGGHCCTATCACCAACCCTTTATTTATTGCATCCCGAAGTGAAGTATTCACCCCACGTCCACCGAGATCCCGAACTGTCGTAAATCCAGCCATCAGGTTTCTCTCTGCAAATACCTTTGATTGAAAGGCCACATCTGCRTCATCAAGGGTAAAYCGCTCAATATAGCTCTTCTTGCTCATCTCTCCTTCCAGATGWACGTGCATGTCAATAAGGCCAGGCATTACCACCTTGTTTTYCAGGTCAATAATAACTCCATTGTCAAGCGCAGGTAAATAACCAGACTTAACCTTTTCAATCCTATCACCATCAATGACAATGGTAATTTCGCTGAGCATCGTCTCACTATTCACATCAATCATTTTACCACAATAGACATAGGTCTTCTGCGCATAAATCGAAATCGCTGTTAAAAAAAGCAGGATTGTTAGCGGGATTCTTCTCATAAGGTTGTGGTTATTGTCAAATTTTGCCTGAAATAAGTTTTCTAATTAACGTTTTTAGTAAAGAAAATTATAAAAATGCCCACGCCTTCATCAAATATTAATCTGCCTTCGCCGGACGAGAAGGAGTGGTTTAACCTGCCGGTTTAATCCCATTTATTAGAAATGCAGCTCTGCTATTCATCTCAATTAGCCAATACACCTACTTGTATATAAGATCCATTGCCCTTTGAACGGTATACTCTATGTGTAGCCTTCCTGAAATCCTCATCTTTAGCCATAAAAATATTGTCAACATATTGCTGGGGATTTCGATCTACCATAGGAAACCAGGTACTCTGAATTTGAATCATAATTCGATGTCCCTTTTTGAAGGTATGTAAYACATCCAGRAGCTCAAGRTTRATCTCCGCTGGTTCATTGGGTTTAAAYGGTACAGGYTTCTCATAACTGTTCCTGTACCTTCCCCGAATTACTTCACTTCTCACCATCTGCTGGTATCCGCCCATTTTAATGTGGGCSGGAGTGTGCTCATAGTCATCGTGCTCATCGGGATACACATCTATAAGCTTCACCACCCAATCTGCGGCGGATTCAGATGTAGAGACTACCAAATGCGCYAACATCTCACCAGCCAGGGTAACYGGCTCTGCYAACTCATCTGTTTGGTAAACCAACACATCCTGACGCCTTCCGGCAAACCTCTGATCATCCGTCATATATTCCCGGGTCATGCCTGTTGTTACAGTTTCCGTATATGGTACCGGCTTATTGGGATCACTTATAAATTCATCGTAAACATTGGTTCCCTTTGGTTCRCYGTAYAGTAATTTCCCMTCAGCATGTARAAAGAGTTTTRCAAAACTGCGTTCTTCAGGGGGCCATTTRTCAAACTGACGCCATTTGTTGRTTCCGGTTTCAAAAATATATGCTTCAACTTCCTTCCACTCMCCCTTACCTTTTARATAGAAATTAAAAAATGGCAATTGGATCTGTTCTTGAAAGTACACYGATGGCTTTAGGGAGTCACCGAAAAAAGCATTGCCGAGTTTGGTTCCATCATCCCGATTCCAGCCACCGTGTCTCCAGGGGCCCATTACCAATCCATTGTAACGCCTGCCCACATTTTTCTTCTCAATGGAACTATAGGTTTTTAATGGACCGTACAAATCTTCAGCATCAAACCACCCGCCGACTGTGAGAACGGCGGCACCAATATCATTTAAATGTGGAAGAATATTCATATCCTGCCAAAAGCCATCGTAATTGGGGTGTAGAATCGCCTCGTTCCAAAATGCGATAGAATCGTGATAAAATTTATCATTTACGTTGCTAAGCGCCCCCATCTCATTCAAAAAGAAATCATATCCATCTGGTGTACCGTGATCGAATCGCTTGCCCCATTCCTTTGTAAGCTCGGGACGGGCCTTGCCGAAAACATAAAAGAAGTTAAAGCAATGAGGAAGGAAGAATGCACCATGATGGTGAAAATCATCCCAGAACCAATCTGCAATCGGCGCCTGTGGTGAGGCGGCTACAAGGGCTGGATGTGAATTAATGATACCCGCCGAAGCGTAAAACCCGGGATAGGAGATGCCCCATATACCCACCTTACCATTGTTATTTTCAACATTGCCTATCAACCAGTCCACTGTATCATAGGTATCGCTGCTCTCATCTATGGCGTTTCCATCCTTATTGTCTATGTGATGCCTCATGTTCCTATAYTCRCCTTCAGACATAAACCTCCCGCGCACATCCTGATAYACGAAGATGTATTTCTCCTTTACAAAATGCATRGAAGGTCCTATGGAGGCTTTGTACTTATCCTCKCCATAAGGCTGTAAGGAATAAGGTGTTCTATAGAGAATAATKGGATAGGTTTCTGATTGATCTTTTGGAGCATATACAGCAGTGAAAAGCYTGGCTCCATCACGCATCGTAATTTTATATTCCTTCTTGATATAATTTTCAACRATAAATAACGAGTCCTCTTTTCTCTGATCATCCGTTGATGCCAKAGAACATTTAGCCCCTAARCTCARCAACAATAATAAGAGCCAGGGGTTTAAATCCACAATGAGAATTTGTAACTTCATATCSTTGAATTAAACGGGCATAAATTTACTATTAATAAGATAGAAGCAATTAATGGCTCAARGGRTGCAGGGAAAACTAATTGGTATCGCCGTAAAATCAACGGAGGATGGATGTATGCTCCTGTTAAATGAAGCCGAAGTTAGAACTGATACGGGTGTAGCCAATGACCCACGGGGTAAGAARCGAAGCAGACAGGTTACCGTAGTGTCGTCYGAATCGTGGTCCGCRGCGTGTTCAGAATTAGGTGAAGAGCTGCCATGGACAGCCAGAAAGGCTAATTTRCTGGTRGATGGYGTTTCTCTACCTGATTCAAAAGGGAAAAGGCTGMTTGTTGGAGAGGTTGAAATGGAGGTAACTTTYGAAACAAAGCCCTGCCAYGTAATGGATGAAGCTGCRATGGGATTAAAGGATGCTTTGGAARCAGATTGGCGTGGTGGTGTGCTTTGCCGGGTTRTAAAAGGYGGAAAYATAAAATGTGGCGATCCGGTAGAACTCGTTTAAGTTATRYAGGCTCAAATCTTATTTCATAGTGCGTGCCYGGCTTATCYAAACGCYTGAGTTTACCATCCAGCTGCATCRCAAAGGAWTCGATCAGGATCAGTCCAAGTGATCCGGAAGAGTCACCGGTTTTTTCAAGAGGAAAACCGATTCCATTATCACTGTACGAGAGTATTACCGATTTCTTAGATCTCAAATCTAAACTCACAACGATTCTTCCCTCCCGGTTATTTGGAAATGCATGCTTCAGTGAATTAGTTACCAGTTCATTGAGCAATAAGCCAATGGGCAACATTGTGTCAATCTTAAAATGGATATCRGGGAATGTAGTTTTTAAATTTACTTTATTGGTAAGATCCGCATTTACTCTGACTCTATCTTTAACCAGCTGTTCCAGGTACTTTTTAACACTGATTTCCGACATTGATTCGTTCAGATATAGGCTCTCATGTATAAATGCCATGGTCTGAATCCTATCCTGACTCTCCTTAAACGCWTCCGCTACAAACGCGTCACCTACACTCGCAGCCTGCATATTTAATAAACTGGAAACAATTTGCAGGTTGTTTTTTACCCGATGATGCATTTCTCTCAARAGAGATCTGATCTCTGTATTGGCTTTCTCCAATTCAGCCGTCCTTTGAATCACGCGCTCCTCCAAACTGAAGTTCAACTCATTAATTTCGGTTTCAAATCGCTTTTGATCGGTAATATCAGTCACAATCCCCAAAGAACCTGTGATCTTTCCCCTATCATCCACAAACGGAGTTCCATTAATACTAATCCAAATCCACTCACCAGATTTTCGCCTGTGCTTTAATTCATATTTTGAGGACCCTCCCYGTTTTCTGATAGCAACAGACTTCTTAATTTCTTTCATTGATCCGCTATCAACTTTCAGGATATCAAACCTATTTTTTCCCACTAAATCTTTCACAGTATATCCGAGGATTTTACACAATCTCGCATTTACGTATTCAATTGTATCGTCCGCATTCAACCGAATAACCCCTTCATTCATTTTCTCAACCAGGGTTCTATACTTCTCTTCACTCTTTAACAGGGCCTCCTCCGCCAATCTCGCTTCCGTGATATCAGTAAGTATTCCCATGGAGCCCCGTACTTTTCCATCTTCACCGTACAAGGGAGTACCATTCATCGAAACATCAATCCATTCTCCACTTTTTCTTTTGAACCTAACCTCATATTTGGATGAGATTCCGTCCCTTCGAAGATCCACCATCTTCCTAACTCGTTTTCGGGACTGCATGCAATGTATTAGAATCTCCTCAACCCGTTCTCCTACAAGCTCTTTGTACTTGAAGCCTACAATTTCGCAGAAACGGTCATTCACATACTCAATAACCTCATCATTATCTACCATAATGATCCCCTCATTCATTTTCTCAACCAAGGTCCTATACCGTTGCTCACTTCTTTCCAATTTGTCCTGGTTCTTTTTATCTCTGGTAATATCAGCAATAACCCCAATCGAACCTTCAAAAACYCCCTGTTCATTAAATACCGGAGTACCATTCATCGATATCCAAATCACCTTCCCGGATTTTGTTTTCAACTCCAGCTCATATTTGGATGATATCCCATTCAGGCGCTGCTSAATGGCTTCATGTACCAATTTCATTGAGTCCTTTGAGRATACGAGCARATTGTGCCCAACTTTGCCAATAAGTTCYTTGGCAGAATATTCCACCATCTTGCAAAATCGCTTGTTCRCATATGTGATTACTTCATTGGGATCAAATTTGATAATGCCTTCATTGATATTCTCAACAAGCTGGCGATACTGTTCCTCACTACTCTTCAACTGCTCTTCAAAGTTGCGCTGATCATTGATATYCTGAACTGTAGACAGGATTGAAGGCTTGCCTTGATAATTAATTAAYGTGCCGGCTATTTTCACTATCAGAACCTYACCSTTCTTATCGACGATCAAATTTTCCCTCTCTGGGCTGAAGCCCTTTTCGTAAACTTCTTTTATGCGTTCACGTGAAACTTCTTTATAGCTRGGATGAATAAYGGTGAGTGAATTCTTGCCTATAAGTTCTTTTGGAGACCTGGCCTTGAAYAGTTTGGCCGCTGCGGTATTCGCGTACACATACTTTCCACTTTCATGTATTACCGATGGGTACGGCAAATTATCCAGAAAGCGCTGAAAACTCTTCTCTGATTCAACTTCAATCGGTCGGGCACTATTCYCCTTCTTGTGACGCATCTCCGCTCCTCGAATTATGGTGTACAAGTGTAACCCTTACTGATTTGAATGCCGGTGTCCCNCTTCTCGGATCTAAATCAGTAGAGGCCAATACATTTGCCTCGGGAAAATACGACAATAAACAGCCATTTGCAATATTAAACGGTCTTACTTTTACTCCTTCCATCACACCAGTTTCACTTTGAACATCAACYAAGTCATTTRCTGCGAAGCCACCARTGCTCATATCCTCTTCATTCATTAGTACAACCCAACGCTCCGTCTGATTTCGAAARAGATCTTGYTCTTCGTATACAATGGTATTGAACTGACCTTCGCTTCTGACCGTCATCAATGTAAATTCATTCCTTCSTGATMTTGTCCCGGTGTTTGGAATTTCATGCGTCGTAAATTTTGCACGCTTATCCGGCGTTGGAAATCCAGGCTCATGAAAAATCCGACCAGCTATCTGAAATTCCTCCCCSGACCCATCAAGTTTGGTTAGTGCCTCAAACCCCGGAATRACGGARGAAATTGCAGATCTTAKRTTGCTGTGTTTTTTGAATGCTGAAAAATCTATTTTCTCACTACCACAAATCTTTTCTGCCAGGTCACTGATAATATCAACCTCSGACCTCACATTATTCAGCCTTACGATTCCTCCATCGCTCTTTCTAACGAAATTGAACATGGATTCTTGTGTTGTTGCCTGCTTTTCCTCATCCCGCGCAGCACATGGCAGAATTATTACTTCATCATCAACACCATATACGTGAGATTGATTGAGGGTGGTATTGATGAATACCTTAAAAGAGATRTTATTCAGCGCACTTGCAGCAAAATTGCTATCCGGGTTAGCTCCATAAAGGTTGCCACCCAACAGCAATGCAGCGTCAATAGAACCATTCCCGGCWGCCTTCATACACGTCATCGTATCCATMCCTGCTTTCGYTGGCACAACAATTCCGAGTTGATCCTCTAAATTTCTCAATACCTGCTCCTTCAAAGCCGGTGTTACTCCCATTGATCCGATTCCCTGAACATTGCTGTGTCCGCGAAGCGGTAGCAAACCAGCGCCAATCTTGCCCACCATACCTCTCAGAAGTGCCAGGTTTACAATTTCTTCTACATTATCTACCCCGGTTCTATGGTGCGTAATACCCATGCACCATGCAAATACTGTATTGCTGGATTCGCCATAAATGCGAGCGATCTCCTCTAATTCTTCCCTGGAGAGCTGGCATCCCTCCTCAATTTCCTGCCACCCCAACTCAAACAAGTAACTTGAATATTGCTCATACCCAGAGGTGTGATCTCTGATAAACTGGTTATTCAATCCAGAGTYACSCTCAAGCARTGCTTTGCCAATTCCCTGCAAAAGYGCCAAATCRCCTCCGATTCGAGGTTGAACATAAAGGGAAGCGATATCAGATCCACCCCCCAACATGGATTTAATATCACTGGGAACACTGAACTTTAACAACCCCGGTTCCCGAACTGGGTTGATTACAATAACTCCTCCACCCCTTCTTCTACAGTGCATTAACTCTGTGAGGAAACGGGGGTGATTTGATGCAGGATTCGCACCAATGACAAAAATGAGATCCGCCTTTTKCARGTCTTCCACCTGAATTGTAGCAGTACCGGATCCTAACGTATTTGTAAGACCAACCCCGGAAGCCTGATGGCAATAATACGAGCAGTTATTAACATTGTTCGTCCCAAATACCCGCGCAAAAATTTGCAACAAAAATGCAGCCTCATTGGAAGATCTACCTGAGGTATAGAAAAAAGTTCGATTGGGRTCCAACATTCTGAADCGAGTGCHGATAGCTGGHAATVCTTCTTCCCATDAAATTGGGVAATAGTGGGAATCTCCTTTCTTTTTGTGCAATGGAAAGTTTAACCTGCCCAGCCTTTCAAGATCAAGAGGGCGCATATTTCTCAACTCCGCAATTGACTTTTCTGCGAAAACTGCTTCCGGAATTTCTTTCTGKATATCTGTAAGTTGCGCTTGTATGCTCTTCTTRCACACCTCTAAATACGTTCCSGTTTCGTTGGTCATGCCACCACGYTGACCTCCCATRCCGTATGCACARGTCTTRCARGTATTTTTTGAACGAAGAGAMYTCCAGAAATTGCGRTAACCTACAGTCTGKGCGACTTTGAGAGAGTACTTAATYGAGGACAGACCACCTTTGGATTCCTGATTCATTTCTGGGGTTCCTATCAAATAATTGTAAATTTAGCACATAAATTACAATAGTGAACTCGTTCTTTTTCAAATTRGCAAAGTGTGTAGAATCSGGAGACGAAGCAGCTATTTGYACCATYGTAAAGACTACYGGTTCTACTCCGCGAAAAGTAGGYGCYAAGATGCTGGTCTACSGAGATGGGAGTATTTACAATACAATTGGCGGTGGCACTTTGGAGATGAAGGTAATCAAGGACGCMCTCAATATMATTRCTAAAGGAAGGCCACAAAGTTTCWCRCATGCAYTGGTACAAGATCACGGAATGTGTTGTGGAGGAACAGTTGAAGTTTTTATTGAACCGCTGGTGAAGACAAAAAAGCTTTATATATTCGGGGCCGGACATATTGGCAARGCCCTGGCAAATTTCGCTCAGGAGTTGAGTTTTGAGGTTACTGTATTTGATGAACGTAGGGAAGCTTTCCGGTCSTGGAAACCAAACAATGTATCSAYTRTTCTRGGCAAACACAGATCCTCAATCAGYAARGTGAATTTTGATGGAGATACKTTTATCGCAGTTGTKACRCATARGCAYTCATAYGATCGWGAAATTRTTGCCCTTTGCGCTGATARRCCMCAYGCATAYYTGGGAATGATTGGGAGTGACCGAAAAGTGGCCATGGCAAAAAAGGTRTTYAAGAACACCGGATCACCAACCAAAAAGCAAATGGATCAGATTGATTGGCCGATGGGAYTRGATATTAAAGTCGAAACACCGGAGGAAATTGCCATATCGATCCTGGSAAAAATTATTGACRTACGRAGTAGAATGSCAGGCTGATTTGATGGRTGTGAATAATAACATAACTTTTTTATTAAATGACAGGTTGGTGGACATCAGCTTCTCTGAKGACTTYGGCAAMACRCCGATCACTACWGTATTRAACTACCTTAGAAGTCAGCCRGGTTATACTGGCTGCAAGGAAGGTTGYGCSGARGGAGACTGYGGWGCMTGCACCGTGGTTTTRGGARCTGTTGTGGASGGTAAAATTGAATACACAGCGATAGATGCTTGCCTGGTATTYCTRCCGATGCTACATGGGAAGCAACTACTCACAGTGGAACACCTGGGAAACTCAAATGATCTCCACCCGGTTCAGTCAGCAATGGTGGAAACTGATGGCAGTCAATGTGGTTACTGTACCCCCGGATTCATTATGTCCCTGCTGGCGCTGTACAAAAACCACCAAAATCCCTCCAGGGAAATTGTGGACGATGCCCTAACGGGCAACTTGTGTCGTTGTACTGGTTATCGATCTATTGCGGAAGCAGTAGCCCTATCATGTGTTAACGATGGCAAAGACCAATTCAGTGAAAAAGAGGAAGAAACAATTCAGCTCTTGAAGAGTATTGATAACTCCAGCATCTGCATTGAAACAGAAAAGCACCGGTACTTCCGGCCATCGAGTCTGTCAGAAGCATTGCACATCAAAGCTGATCAACCAGATATACTGGTTATTCAYGGTGCAACGGACATAGCACTGAGAGTTACCAAGCTTAAAGAGGACCTTCCTGCCATACTAGACCTGGGAAATGTGCAAGAATTGAAGGAGGCAATCACAAAYGAGAATTCAATACATTTAGGAGCCGGTCTSCCTTTAGAGATGGTGAAGAACCTGGTAGAGAATCAGCTTCCGGCGTTGTATGATATGCTGGYGGTATTTGGCTCAAAACAAATTCGCGAACTGGCAACGCTGGGCGGAAATATAGGCTCAGCCTCCCCTATTGGTGATATTCCTCCAGTRTTGATGGCATAYAATGCTGTAATTGTATTGGCAAGTTCRGATGGTGAACGGGAAATAGCCATGMGGGATTTTATCAYAGGATACMGGAAGACAAAAAGRGCTCCCRATGAGTTGATTAAGTCAATTAGCATTCCGTTTCCACCTGAGGAATGTCAAGTTCAATCCTATAAGATATCTAAACGAAAGGATCTGGACATCTCAACGGTAAGTGGTGGTTTCAGCATCAATTTGGATCGAGATGGTGTKGTCACCGACGTTTGCCTGGCCTACGGAGGTATGGCAGCTTTRACGCAACGAGCGGCAAAGACGGAAACSGCACTTTTAGGAAAACTATGGAACCGGGAAAACGTGGAAAAGGCTATGCCGTTGGTTAATGAAGAYTTTCAACCCATTTCGGATGCACGAGCGGAAGCGGAAGGTCGRGAGGTCATGGCGCGCAATCTGCTGCTAAAGTTCTGGGTTGACACCAGATAAACTGGAAACACGGTAAGGGYGRRCWGCWGTCTACGCCAGATAGAAAAAYGGRARACACAGTAAGGGCGGACAGCAGTCYRCNCCAGATAGAAAAACGAAAAACACGGTAAGGACGGACAGCAGTCCGCCCAGATAGAAAAACGGAAAACACAGTAAGGGCGGACAGCAGTCCGCCCCATACAAAAGAACAAATGCCTAACAGAAAATCAACCAGGCTAAGAGGATTTGACTACAGCAGGGAAGCGGCCTACTTCATAACTATCAATACAGAAAAGCGTCGTGAATATTTCGGAAAAGTAAACAAGGGTCAGATTGCCCTCAGCAGTTGGGGAAAGATTGTGCTAGAAGAGTGGCTAAGGACCGTGAAAATCAGGACAAACGTAACCTTAGGCCAATGGGTAATCATGCCCGATCATATGCACGGAATTATAATTATCGGAAATCCATCAATCCCAATTGGTAATTCAACTCGACAAAAACCGGGACCTGGAACGAAAATCGCCAAATTTGTTTCACCTTCAGGCACAGTAGGTGCAATCATTAGGGGGTTCAAAGCTGCCTGCACCACAAAAATAAGGGTTGCCGGTAATACGGGCTTTGCATGGCAGCGTAATTACCACGATCGAATAATTAGAAATCAGCAGGAATTGAGCAAYATCCAAAATTACATMGTCAAYAACCCTGCTAACTGGCGAAACAATGAATATGACTGGGAAAMYGAGGAAGACGATAGATACTACCTATAAATGAGGAATGCCAAACCAGAACCGCACGAAAGTGGCGTTTWCCACGTAACCGGGGAAGCCATTTACATCGATGACATGCAAGTCTCTGATCAGCTCTTGTATGGCAAGGTGGTCTACAGTCGTCATGCBCATGCTAAAATTCTGAGTTTCGATCTGGAAAAAGCCCGTAAGATTAAAGGTGTKCGAGCGATTCTCTCYTATAAAGACATCCCCGGTGAAAATCAGATGGGTCCGGTAATTCATGATGAAGTTGTACTCGCAGAGGATGAGGTGATATTTATCGGCCAGGCAATTTTTCTGATAGCGGCGGATAATGAAGCCATTGCCGAAGACGCAGCCAAAGCGATCTCCATCCAATATGAGGTGCTGCCCCACATTGTGACTCTYGAGGAKGCRATAAKMTCYGGAAGGCTGATTCAACCACAACGAAGAATCGAAAATGGAAATATAGAATCTGGCAGGAAAGAAGCTACGCACAAGTTGGTTGGGGAGCTGAAGCTTGGTGCCCAGGAGCARTGGTACCTGGAAACGCAAGTGGCACTTGCCCAACCTGGAGARGGTCAGGAGCTAAAGGTGTACAGCTCTACCCAACACCCTTCAGAGACACAGGCCCTGATAGCTGAGGTGCTGGCACTTCCAAAGATGGAAGTKGAAGTTGAAATCAGACGAATGGGGGGCGCTTTTGGAGGAAAGGAAACACAAGCCAACCACACGGCAATATGGGCCTCGCTGCTCGCATGCCGGACGAGAAAACCAGTAAAGATCTGTTTRGGTAGAGATGATGATCAGATCATGACCGGAAAGCGACACCGCTTTTTGATGAAATATGAAGCTGGATTTASYRATGAAGGRTTRCTCACTTTTATTGAKGTCGAACAAAAYACGGATGCAGGGTCATCCACTGATCTGTCGATGGCCATACTCGAAAGAGCTATGATGCATGCGGAGAATGCCTACTATGTTCCGAATATTAGAATTRTTGGCAATGCCTGGTTCACCAAYCTCCCTTCMAACACTGCATTCMGAGGGTTYGGAGGTCCACAGGGAATGTCSGTAATCGARACGATTCTGGATAAAATTGCACGCCAATTAGGAAAGGACGCCAAGGAYATAAGAAGGTTGAATTTCTACGGRACAGATGATAGAAACGAAACGCCGTATGGGCAAATAGTGGARAATACACTGCTTCCTACACTTTACAACCAGCTCCTGGATACATCTGAATACGAAAAAAGGCGRGTGGATATCAATACATTCAATGCGAAGAATGAATTTGTAAAGAAGGGAATGGCCTTAACTCCRGTGAAGTTCGGAATATCCTTCACYACTTCCTTTTTGAACCAGGCTGGAGCCCTTGTGCATATCTACAAAGACGGCACCGTGCTGGTRAATCAYGGAGGYACGGAAATGGGYCAGGGCCTTCACACCAAAATAAAAATGGTTGCGGCAACTGAGTTGGGTTTACATCCTGACAAAGTGAAGGTCAACGCTACTTCYACAGCYAAGGTACCCAATACGTCTGCAACCGCAGCCTCKGCAGGAGCCGATTTAAATGGCATGGCSGTCAAAAATGCCATGGAGAAACTAAAAGGGCGAATYGCAGYCGCAATTTGCGARGAATTTAACAAGRWAGAAKCAGACCAAAAGTCAGAACCAGYAAACATTGAGTTTAAAGATGGGCAGATYACTGATTCGGTCAATCCAGATAGATCAATTGAGTTTKCTGAMGCAATTATGAAGGTTTACTTYAGCCAGGTAAGYCTTAGCGCCACAGGATATTACCGAACRCCAGATATACATTTYGAYAGGGAAAAAGGGAGGGGGCATCCATATTACTACTTCGCCTATAGTATGGCTGTAACGGAGGTAGAAGTTGACACACTKACAGGCTTTTACCGAAACCTRAGAACGGAYATTCTGCAYGACGTTGGYAAYTCCCTGAACACGCGAATTGATATTGGACAAATTGAGGGTGGCTATGTGCAGGGCGTCGGATGGTGCACCACCGAAGAGTGTAAATGGGACAAAGATGGAAATCTGTTAAACCATTCTCCCGATACGTACAAGATTCCGRGTATTCAGGATATACCAGTRGACTTCAGGGTGAATTTGATYGAGGGYCATCCSAACGGTGCCAAGACCATTAGAAGAAGTAAGGCTGTTGGTGARCCTCCATTGATGGGGGCGTTTTCCTGCTGGTTGGCTATTAAGGACGCTATCTCRGCTGTTGGAGATCACAAAATTGAACCKGAWTTTGCTTTGCCGGCCACTAACGARGTGATCCTRCTTTCGATAGAGAAAATCCGTTCYAAAACAAAAGACATTGAGTGATTCCAATTCTAAGGCATACTGGAAGAAGAATATCCAGTACCTGRCAATTCTCTTRCTARTTTGGTTCCTTGTTTCCTATGGCTGTGGAATTCTTTTTGTRGATGAGCTGGATACAATCAGACTCGGAGGATTCAAACTGGGATTTTGGTTTGCACAGCAAGGCTCAATTTATGTCTTCGTCTTATTGATTTTCGTGTATGTGTATCTCATGAACAAACTGGACCGACAGTTTAATGTAGAGGAGGATTAGMCAGGGTAATTATGGAGATTCAAACCTGGACATATATCATTGTAGGCATCTCATTYGCCATCTACATTGGCATTGCYATYTGGTCAAAAGCATCAACAACAAAAGAGTTTTACGTCGCCGGTGGATCTGTTCCGCCACTTGCTAACGGTATGGCCACCGCGGCAGATTGGATGTCGGCCGCCTCGTTTATTTCCATGGCCGGCTTGATTTCATTTATGGGAAGAGATGGTTCCGTTTACCTGATGGGTTGGACCGGAGGGTACGTACTGCTGGCATTGCTGCTCGCCCCATATTTGAGAAAGTTCGGCAAGTTCACCGTTCCTGATTTTGTGGGGGATCGCTATTACTCTCAAACTGCAAGATTGGTTGCAGTTGTATGCGCCATCTTTGTTTCCTTTACKTACGTTGCGGGGCARATGAGAGGMGTAGGTATWGTCTTCTCCCGTTTCCTTGARGTTGATATCAGCACCGGGGTTATCATTGGAATGGCAATCGTGTTCTTTTACGCAGTGTTGGGAGGCATGAAAGGCATTACATATACCCAGGTAGCGCAATACTGTGTTTTGATCTTTGCATACCTGGTTCCTGCCATATTCATCTCCATTGCATTGACGGGTAATATCATTCCCCAGTTGGGTTTCGGAGCTGATATGATATCCGAGCCGGGAACTTCACTTCTCGACAAGTTGGATGGTTTGCAGATAGAATTGGGGTTCAACGCTTATACCGAAGGCGCTAAAGGCATGATTGACATGTTGTTTATAACAGCAGCCCTTATGGTCGGCACAGCTGGGTTGCCCCATGTAATTGTTCGTTTCTTTACTGTGCCCAGGGTAAAGGATGCGAGAATCTCAGCCGGATATGCCTTGGTATTTATCGCTATTCTTTACACTACGGCTCCCGCTATCGCAGCATTTGCACGAACCAATTTGATCCAATCCATATCTGAAAAACCCTATGCAGAGGTACCGCAATGGTTCAAGAACTGGGAGAAGACTAAACTAATCTCTTTTAATGACAAAAATCAAGACGGGTTAATTCAATACGTCGGCGATGAGGATAAAAATGAGTTGATTATTGATAAGGACATCATGGTGCTTGCAAATCCTGAAATTGCGAAGCTGCCRAACTGGGTAATTGGCCTCGTTGCCGCRGGTGGCCTCGCGGCTGCACTTTCAACTGCTGCGGGAYTGCTYCTGGTCATCTCTACCTCCATYGCGCATGACCTTTTCAARAAAATACTGAGGCCRGAGATMTCRGAYAARGGTGAATTGMWGGCAGCGCGYATAGCYGCAGGRTTTGCAGTTGTCATCGCCGGRTATTTTGGAATCAATCCACSRGGTTTCGTTGCAGAGGTTGTGGCATTTGCCTTCGGATTGGCCGCATCCTCATTTTTCCCTGTYATCATCATGGGYATATTTTCAAAGMGAATGAACAARGAAGGAGCCATAGCCGGGATGATCRTAGGATTGATTTTCACTGTATCATATATCGTCTACTTCAAATTTGTAAACCCAGCTGACAATAATGCGGCTCACTGGCTTTGGGGTATATCTCCAGAGGGAATTGGKACATTGGGCATGTTCCTCAACTTTGGAGTGGCCATGACAATCGCGAGATTTACGCCACCACCTCCGGATGCCGTTGTTGAAATGATTGAGCGTATTCGGGTTCCTGAATCAAACAAAGCCAAGGGTGGGTAAACCGCAAATACCAAGCGTCAATTATTAAACCTCAAACAGATCTTAACGACAAAATCAAAAATGTTCAAAATAAGRATTCGGTATGGCTGTTTCAGACATTTTGATTTTACTGATTGAATTTTATTCGTTACTTGGTGTTTGGTATTTGAAATTTTGCCAAATTACGTCAGCCTGAGATTTTAAGACAAAAATGACAACATTAATTTTACTCTGTGTTCTTTCCGTTCTACTCTGGGTAGGATTAACGATAACCCTTCGTATTTCAAACAGGGAAAAAGAGAAAACTGGTGATACGGAGTTGGTAGAGAATATCACTACAAAGGCGCGAATTATTGCCACTTTCCAGAAGGTCGCCTTACTGKCCAGTATCATYCTTTTATCYACACTGCTCTTTAAAATATACCATGAGAATACAGCGTACATGGAACCACATATCCTGGAGTGGATTAATCTGGTAGTAAGGTGGACGCATGTCGTCTTTGGCATTGCCTGGATTGGTGCCTCTTTTTACTTCATTTTCCTGGAAAACAGTTTGAACAGGACAGAAGGATTAAAGGAGGGGATTGCAGGYAACTTGTGGGCCATTCATGGTGGCGGCTTTTACTATGTAGAAAAATACAAAGTTGCACCYGAAAGGATACCCAAACACCTCCATTGGTTTAAGTATGAGGCCTACTTTACATGGCTCACTGGATTCATGCTGCTTTTTATCGTTTACTATTTCAACGCCCGATCATTTCTCATTGACAAGGAAGTACTGGATATTGAACCAAACACTGGAATTGCTATTGGGATTGGAAGCCTTATCGTATCATGGATATTCTACGATTTGCTCTGTAAGTCYCCTCTBGTTACCAAAAAGTTTCTCTTCCTGATTATCATGTTCCTTTTTACAACSGGAGCGGCTTATTTTCTCAGTCAGGTATTAAGTGCCAGGGCCGCGTATATGCATGTGGGAGCATTGCTAGGGACAATCATGGCGGCCAATGTGTTTTTCGTAATTATTCCMTCTCAAAAGGCACTSGTWCAGGCGGCYRSRGASGGAACACCYTTAGATCCYAACCTGGGGSAAAGAGCCGGACTTCGCTCATTGCACAACAATTACTTCACCCTTCCCGTGATATTTGTAATGATCAGCACCCACTTCCCAAGTACTTATGGAAGTGAATGGAATTGGGCAATCCTGGCTGGCTTATCGGTAATTAGCGTTGGMGTCAAGCACTTTTGGAATATCTATGAGCAAGGTRACCTCTATAACAAGTGGTTGCTACCAGCGGCAGTGATTGGATTAATTGCATTGGTACTGGTGACTGCGCCAGGCAATCCAGCCACGAGGCTCAAGAACGCACCGGTAGTGAATTTTCTGGAGATACAAGGYATTATCAATGARCGTTGTACCAATTGCCATTCGGCCAGCCCYACKGAYAAAGTCTGGACBACTGCACCAAATGGAGTCATGTTCGATACACCMGARCAAATCGTCTCTATGAAAGATAGGATTCTCAACCGCGCGGTGATCACRCGYACAATGCCTCAGGCCAATCAAACGGGAATGAAACAAGAGGAAAGGGATGCGATTGAGATYTGGATHTATCAAGGCGCCAAGCTATAGACACTATGAGGGTCTGGATGGCAGTGATTATAACAACAATGTTGTTTTGGGGAATCACAGCATCGCAAGCCCACACCGCTGAAATTGACAGCCTCAAACGCTTACTAGATCAGACAATACATGATACCACTCGTGTGGACATTTTGATTGATCTAGGCTGGAATTACAGAAATAAAACTCCTGATACAGCTTTTCAATATTTGGATAGTGGACTGGCCCTTTCTCAACGTATTCACTATAAACAGGGAGAGGCAAAGAGTTTGTATGGACAAGGTGTTTTRCATCAATACCAAGGTGATTATAGCAACGCGCTGGAACTCTTCTTCAAATCCCTGCGGATTATTGAGCAACRTGAATTTGATGAAGAAACTYCTRCATTATTGAAYAGCATCGGCACCATTTATTGGTATCAAAGGGATTTAGATGCATCTCTTGAATAYTATCAAMRATCWTTGGAAGTGAGCACAGAAWTGGGTGACTCCCTGGGTATAGCCAATGTTCTCGCCAATCTGGGCATGGTCAGTGCCTCCCASGAGAATTATGACCGTGCTATTGGGTATTTTCAACAAGCTTTAGGCATGAAGAAAAGTTTAAATGACCTGCAGGGTGTTGGGAGAAACCTAAACAATATTGGGGGTGTTTATTATTTCCAAAAGAAGTATGAGAAAGCCATTGACTTTTACATTCAATCCTTAAATGTAAAAGAAGCATTGGAGGACAAGAAGGGAATGGCCGGGAGCTTAAACAACATTGGACAACTCTATTTCAAGATCGGCAATAATGAAAAAGCCAGAGAATATTATGAAAGAAGCCTTACCATGGCGTATTTGGTAGGTGATAAGTTTATCCGGCAAGGAGTGTATGAGAACCTCGCGAGCGTAGCAAGTGCACAGAACGACTATAAAAGTGCTTATGAACATTATAAACGGCATGCCGAAATTAAGGACAGCCTGTTCAATGAAGATAAAAGCAAGGAAATTGGTAAGCTTGAAGCTAAATATGAATTTGAAAAAGCAGAAGAGGAAAGAGCAAGRGCGATGGAAAAGAAGAGAATRGCAGAKAAACAAGAAAAATCCCGAAGGGACAACCTACAATATTCAGCTATATTAATATTTATCATCCTGTTATTTACCGCAGCATTCACCATCGGAAAGCTCTCTATACCGRYCAGRRTGRTGGAAGGACTTACWTTCTTYGCATTCCTGYTKTTTTTTGAATTTCTATTGGTATTATTRGACCCATAYATAGAAMAAYACAGCGGTGGRGARCCSGCGTATAARTTAWTKTTYAACGCHBTSTTRGCYGGRCTVATWTTYCCSYTKCAYTCMTTYTTYGARAGCAGGGYAAAAARAAGRCTYTWTTAAGATCATKMACATGAGCAAGTTTGCAATYCATAGCMAWAGRACGGTAATGCCACACGGGGTATTTGATGCCACGATCCTGATTGAAGATGGGGTGATCTCAATGGCAATTGATGRAGGTGGTGGTGGATTGGATGTTGAGGTCATCGACGTCGGTGATGCCGTACTCATGCCCGGAATTATCGATCCTCATGTGCATATCAACGAACCGGGCCGGGCCGATTGGGAAGGATTTGATTCTGCAACCAAAGCCGCAGCGGCAGGTGGAATAACCTCAATGATTGAAATGCCATTGAACGCGAGACCTGTCACAACTTCAGTCGACGCTTTCAACCAGAAGTTAAGGGCTACAGAAGGGAAATTGCATATAAACTGTGGATTCTGGGGAGGAATCGTTCCGGATAATGCGGATAACCTGGAACCCTTGCTGCAGTCTGGTGTATTTGGCATAAAAGCATTTCTGGTCGACTCGGGTCTTCCAGAGTTCCCCAATGTCTCTGAATCAGATCTCAGAAAGGGAATTCCTGCCATTGCCGCCGCCGGAATGCCCTTACTGGTTCACGCGGAATTGGCATCACCTATCGATGATATTCCCATCGTTGATTACCAATCACACCTTCAATCCAGACCTTCCAAATGGGAAGATGATGCCATTGAACTGATGATCAACTTATGYGGWGAATATGGAGGAAGAACCCATATCGTCCACCTGTCTTCGTCAGATTCTCTGGCGCAAATTGAAGATGCCAAAGCACAAGGATTACCTATAAGCGTCGAGACATGCCCACATTATTTAGTCTTTAATTCTGAATCAATTCCACAAGACAATACCCTGTATAAATGTGCACCCCCAATCAGGGACAAGGCGAATAACGAGAAGCTTTGGAGGGCTATCAGCGATGGCAAAATTGACTTTATCACCAGCGACCACTCCCCTGCTCCACCTGCGCTTAAACATTTGGACGACCACAATTTYGAAAAAGCMTGGGGCGGCATTGCGGGGCTGCAATTCCTGCTTCCTGCATTTTGGACGGGYGCKTCGCAGAGRRGTATGGAATTAACAGATATYGCAAGGCTCATGTGCCAGGYGCCAGCTGAATTCGTYGGATTARAAACCAARGGCAARATTGTCCCAGGATACGATGCRGATCTWATCATCTGGGATCCGGACGCGAAAGTTGACACAAATRCRGATGYAATATACCACAAGCACAARGCTACSCCGTACCGCGACTTTGCAATGCAKGGACGTGTTTTAAAAACTTTTGTGAACGGCGAACTSGTWTATGAGGAAGGGGAATTTTTATCTTTGTCACAGGGACAAATTTTATTGARAAGAAAYATCTAAGARAAATGAGCGAACCRGKTTTTACCAAGTTAACAGATYTRGCTGCCTCCAAATTGGGCGGTCAATCACTTTTGTGCAGTGAYGATTTCTTYGCGGAAATGGATAACCTTACRCATCCGGGAAGAGGTATTTTTATTGCCGATAAATACACTGACCATGGAAAGTGGATGGACGGTTGGGAATCACGAAGAAARCGCACGTCCGGCAATGACTGGTGCATTGTGAAACTCGCTACGGAAGGCGTAATACARGGAGTYGATATAGATACRAATCACTTTCTGGGCAAYCATCCTCCCCATGCATCATTGGAGGCGRCYTGTGTWCAGGGYGAACTKCCTGAGTCGGTGRATTGGACGGAGATCCTTGGTAAATCACCTTTGAATCCGGGAGATCACAACTTTTTTGAAATATCAGATAAYAAKAGYTGGACGCATTTGCGGTTGAATATATTTCCTGATGGCGGTGTAGCGAGACTAAAAGTGTACGGAAAGGTGGCAAAAGATTGGTCAATGGCTAATGGTGAGGTAGATTTAGCTGCTGCGATCAATGGAGGTTTGGCAATACAATGCAATGATATGTTCTTCAGCCATATGAACAACTTATTGATGCCGCTGCCAGGCGAAAACATGGGTGAYGGCTGGGAAACCAAGCGCAACAGGACCCCGAATAATGTAGATTGGGTAATTATTGAGTTGGCTGCAAAGGGGAACATCTCCAAAGTGCTGATTGACACCAAACACTTCAAGGGTAATTATCCGGATCGTTTCAGTCTTGAAGGGTGCCTGTGCGGGGATACTGAAAACCTGGATAAGGATCAGGTTGAATGGGTTGAATTTCTGCCACCGACCCAGCTATCTGCGGATCAGGAACACGAGTTAGAGAAGGAGATAGTAYATACGGGTCCTTTTACCCATGTGCGCCTCAACATCTACCCGGACGGTGGGATATCCAGACTGCGGCTGTGGGGTAAAACAACWRTTTARCGCTRTTCCCTTCCTCCGCATATCTGTTSAGGGGTGSTRCTWWMYCRCMKYYACCAGCCGCCACBTTGGGTTCAGGTTVCHTATGGATAAAAGAACTTTTTTGTCATCAYCTTKCCACCAAAGTTGACCTTAACCAAATAAATTCCCCCGGATTTATCGGTCATGTCAATTGTTACTGAAGATTSGTRGCYGCTAAAGYTCAMTCTGGAAACAGATTCRCCYAAACTGGTRTAAACTTCAATTGTGCACTCCCTTATTTGCATBGCTGAWGCCCATCCGCTCAATTCCAGGCTTTCCAGAGCAGAATTGGGAAAAACATGTATATCAAAATCTGAAATCTGCGCCTCATCCGCTCCGYTACACATATTGAAATTGACCTGGATCGTATCCCTGCTTATACACCCCTGGTCATCAGTGRCCTCGACATAGTATGYTCCRGCWGARTCCACYGYMAGAGTCTGCAGGCTGGATCCGTYSAACCATAAATAACTTGTAAAATCGGTACCSGCATCCARCGTTAATACATYGCCCAGGCACAAGGCTGTATCASCACCAAGGTATACGATAGGCAAACTGGATGGATTGTCCCATTCASKSCGTTTCCAGGGGGMATCGCGTGCATCSCCATATTCATTGGAGTTCGTAABGTATTGAGGATCYCCGTAAAAAAAGGTATCCGGACTTTGCGTGTACGGAATGGCGTTCAACACATTGGAATCATTTGAATATACTATCCACGGAATAGTATTGCCAGCTCCGGTATCCAGCTGGCCACCATTCAAGGATATCTCACCGTTATAGCGRATCTCAACTCCGTCTTCTGAGCCATTATTCATTGCATGCGAGCCACCGTCAACGGATATTATMGGATGATTCGCATCYAACGTCATCTCACACCAGGAATAGGTRTTAAAGGARCTGTGRCTACTTATCTTTACATATAAGGGGGTGGTATCCTGTACATACACATAGTACTTTTCCCAATCATGTTCGTGGTCATTGAGCCAATTGTTGTCAGCATAATAGAGCCAGTATTGGTACACTGTATAATTTGCTCTCTGCACGTAATGGAAATAAACTGCCGGACGCTGATCGTTAGGCCCTCTATTGGCCAGCCCGGTTCTGCCTGTGCCGTAAATACCGTTTCCAATAGACCTTTCTACCAGGTTTTCCAAGGCGTCATCCGGATCGATTTGCCCATCATTATTACCATCCTGACTGGTATTGAAGGTGTAAACAAGAGGGAAATTACTTTCTCCGGAATCAAAAAAATCCCCTCCGTCAAACTGCAGTGTTGCAATAAATCTATGCGGGTCAATTGCCCCATTTTGAGAAAACCCCCAATGACATCCACCCAGCAATAACAACATTAATAAAAATCGTCTCATCTCATCTTCTCTTATCTCGCCGGACAAACCGACCATCCTGATTCAWAYGCCTGATTGTCATCAATAACCGCCACGTTGCAGCCAATYGGATACACTTTAGCACTTGCACCTCCTGCTAACTGAAACCCAATYGTAGCCGTTTGCCCCCGGGCTCCSGCATCAAGGGTYTCYTTRTAACTGWCATTCATCARYGCAGACCCCTCGTGAATTTGYACCATRCCTTCAATGTCGYTCRCGGTACCMMAGATATKCAWRTCAAAATCAATAAAGAAAACCCTGTTCGGGGAGGTGCCCAAAGTYGTATACCTGATAYTGGTTCCATTRGWCWCCARATCGTCCCAAAACCAACARAGCATTGGGTTGCTATGCKCAGCGCTCGGCAAGCAATCATTGCTAWAATCAGTTWYGGTACCTCCACCAGCAGTAAAGAACTCTAACCACCCATTGGTGCTTAGATGAACAATAGTATAGCTCGTACCACTAATGTTAACCCCGAAGGGGAGGGTGATATTRACATAAYTTTCATCACCGCTCAAGGTGCTCCATCCACTGATGTCATCTTCACTATAGGCTAATTTAGCCGAAAGCGACCAAATCTCATTGTTCGCCACCCCGGGCGTTTTCCAGGTTGCCAATCCCGCAGCATCTGARGTGAGAACCTTATCTACTCCGGGAGACCCTCCCCTTATTTTTATCTGATCGGCAACATCAAAGCCRTTKGCWGGRGGYACRTTATTGCCACCWACSGCTACWCCCCCGTTCGAGTTCACAATTAATTTAGTRTTYCCRSCAATTTGAACNCYGARKSNCATCTCCTGAKGCGGCATTGACRTGCAATTGRGAATTRGGRGTTATAGTGCCTACTCCTAAATTACCATTCATAAAAATACCTGAATATCCCARRGAGGCAGCATCRGAGTAKAGTGCWGCATCHGATGATGGAATGGTMGCCGGASCTCCACCCAGCCCTGCRTAAACACCAATAGCTCTAAGACTATTTGCCTGACCACCWATGCCCATAAYACCCGTTGCATAACCAAAACTTGCATTTGTACCCTGCCCATATCCGTAAATTCCAACATTCTGATAACTAATTGTTGTTGAAGTTTGATGAGCATCTCCGTGGATCACATATTTGTTGGCGTTGTTGTTCTTATAAACCTGTAACATGCGCGAAGTAGAAGGTGTTATATTGATTCCTACCTCACCGGTTGACAAGAAGGTCATCCTATCCGTAGAATTAAACAGTCTCAATTCACTTGATGAAGCAGGAATATACAGTTTCCAATTGGCCCCTSCCGTAGTGGAATTGAACATGTTAAGCCCAACCTCCTGTGCACCTAAGGTGTGTTGAATCCTCAAGGTACTACTGCTCGCTGCAGTTGATTTTACATGCAGCAAAGTTGCCGGTACAGAGCCATCAGTATTGACTCCGACGTTTTGCGCTTGAACGCCGAGGAACCAAAAGGTAAGCATGACAAAAACTACGGTACTCCTCATCAAATGCTTCATACCACACCCAAATTGAGACATTATGGATAACTTATAAATACGTAAAAGATGCAGGATTGTTTAAATATAATGAATCATATTGGTTTTTTCATTAAAAATCTGTCCTATGCAGCTCGCGATATGCCACTTATGCCTAACAGTCAAAAGYCTTGGTCGATTGTTAATTATTATAAGAGTTATRGGTARTTTYCCATACTGAAAACTGAAATAGCTTTAACAATGAATCTATCCCTCAGCACCTATGATTGGATAATTTAATCAACACCTGGATGAGGATATACATTACCCACTGCACAGGCATAAAAGAGGACTCATTAAAGTACTCCAACCGTAAAGTCAGACCTGAACAGCTTTATCTTTCGGCACATACCCAAGGCTTTATTTCCCGTTGCAAAAAGGCAAATACCCAGTGGGCGATTTTCTCTGATCATTACGGAATTTGGTTTCCGGAAGTCAAGAAGCCATGGTATGACAAACATCCAGATACAGTAACAGAACAAGAATTTGCTGAACTTCTGTCTGGTTTTGACGAAAATCTCAAGGATTTTTCGGAGATTTGGTTCTATAACAAYCCCTCKTGGTTTCATMMKYWNTACCARMRRMTKWTRWCYMWRTCSWYAYTKWRCTCMMGRATTAMWAAATTCTCACWYTYNAAAGWAMTTTWMCAWRWSRCTYKWARMGNNTTTAAYRMACWWMCYCCTGAAGARYTGAGRAAWCAKCTRTWTRCRTGTTGCKSYTCAACGGTGTGGGTTGAGCATATGGCAATGATAAGTCCGTTCAACAGTGTTGATCACCTGATGAACATGGCGGAAAGGTGCTGGCATAAATGTGACTCAGGCCAATGGCAGGAAGCCTTTAGGCAACATCCCAGATTGGGAGATATTGAAAGTTTGAAAGAGAAATTCCAAAGCACGGCTGACATGGCTGCACAGGAGCAGGCCGGGGCCAATGGAGCTTCAGTAGAGGTTTTGGAGGAATTGGCACTGGGAAACAAAGCTTATGAGAAGAAGTTCGGATTTATTTATATTCTCAATGCCACGGGCAAAACGGCGAAAGTAATGTTGTCCATTCTGCGTATCAGGCTGAATAATGATATTGAAACGGAAGAGATCATGGCAATGGTAGAGCAGGACAAGATCACGAAAATACGATTGGAAAAACTAGTTTCATGAGCCAGATCACAACACACATTCTGGATACATCAGTGGGGAAACCTGCATCCGGTGTTTCTGCAACATTGGAGTACAGAGACGACAGTTCATGGACTGAAATTGCCAGCGGTGTCACTGATGTAGATGGACGTATCGGCAATTTGCTTAAAGACAATCAAACTGTTGATCCCGGTGTATACAGGCTGATATTTAACACCGGTGATTATTATGAAGGACAAGCAAAGAAATGTTTCTATCCAAAAGTGGTAATTGTGTTTGAAACAGTGGATACATCGCATTATCACGTGCCCCTTCTCTTAAATCCATTTGGTTACTCGACGTATCGCGGGTCCTAGAGTACCTGGCGGTAGGTGCGGGGTAATTGAGCAGGCGTTTTGATTGCATGATTAAAGGATAAGAAAGAAAACAGGCGAAATCCAACTAAATTTACATTTCAATATTTACCGAGAACCTTATGCCTACACTAATTCGTCAAAAAGACAAAGAACAAATTCTCGCTGAGTTAAGTTCCGCCAATAAAGCATTTCAGAACTTATATCCCGGTGACCGTCCCGAACGCCAACCTGTGCACACTGTATATGGAGGWGCACAACTTTTYAAGTCGGAAACCATYAGTAAAATGAGACGAACGGCTGAATCTCATTTCTGGGCTTACTCTCCRGATGCCACTACCCTYGCWAACGYATTGAAACTATCAGGTTCACTGGAATTCTGCGAGAAKATCTACCGAAAAATATTAGAGAAGTTGGAAACKGAAGCGGTGGAGGATTTCAGAATAGATTTTGAAGACGGTTAYGGGAATCGTCCGGATGAGGAGGAGGATGAAACTGCGGCGTAYACTGCAAAAGAGCTGGCGGAAGGAATGAAGAATAGAACCATTTCTCCATTTATTGGCATCAGGATCAAGCCCTTCTCGGAGGATATGAAAGTGCGTAGCATTCGCACTCTTGACATTTTCATCACAACACTGGCGGAAGTGACTGGAGGAAAACTGCCTGACAACTTTGTTGTTACACTTCCCAAAGTRACCATACCWGAGCATGTCAAGGCCTTGGTAGAGATGTTTGAAATCCTGGAAGCGAGCACGCAATTGGARAAAGGAAGTTTGAAAYTGGAAATCATGATTGAAACAACACAGTCAATCATTGGRGCAGACGGATCCAACACRATAAGAGAGCTTGTAGCTGCTGGAAACGGAAGATGTATCGCGGCTCATTTTGGCACCTATGACTATACTGCCTCATGCAATATAACCGCAAAATATCAGGCCATGGATCATCCGGTTTGCGATTTCGCACACCATATGATGAAAGTYGCACTTGCGGGAACGGGTATTTGGATTTCAGATGGAGCGACCAATGTTATGCCAGTTGGTCCCCACAGAGGAGATCAACTTAGCAATAATCAGAAAGAAGAAAATCAAAAGGTGGTGCACGATGCCTGGCTTTTAGCCTATGGGCATATTCGACACTCGTTACTCCATGGATTCTATCAGGGCTGGGACTTGCATCCCGGACAATTGGCCATTAGATATGCGGCCGTTTACAYCTTCTTTTTAGAGAGTTATGATGAGGCTGCCCTCAGACTAAAGAACTTTATTGAAAAGGCAGGCCAGGCCACACTGGTTGGGGATGTGTTTGATGATGCTGCTACAGGCCAGGGCTTGCTTAATTTCTTTTTAAGCGCCATGAACTGCGGAGCTATAACTGAAGAGGAGGTGATGGCAACCGGGCTTACGTTGGAGGAAATTCGTACGCGCTCCTTTCTGAAAATTCTGGAAGGGAGAAAGAAATAATAAAACCCTTTGAACAAAGCAATTGGAATCGTCATTGGCGTTCTGGCTATAATCATATCACCAGACGCGGGTGCTCAGAACACAAGCAAGGGTGTAGTAAAGGATATTATTCAATGGAAGGGTAGCTTGCAGTTATCTGGTGAGTACAGCGCTTACACACCAGGTTATCAGAATATTCCCGCATCCTACGGCTACCTGCACTCGAATCAAGAAATTGCAATTGAAGGCATTCCGTTTATGGGAAATGTATTCCTTTCCTCCTACCAATCATCTGCATTGAACAGATACTCCTTTTCATTCGATTCCCGAGCCTTAAAACAGACCATCCAGGAGCGGATAGAACAGAAGATTTCAAAGTTAGAGGAATTGCCCTCCATTAACGCGTTGCAAGATAAAATTGAAAAGATAGATCAACSGGTTCAGTATAGGACRTTGAATGTTTTGAATGAACAATTGGCKAAGGGAGAAGTGGACTYAGAGTCGACATCAGCGTATGCTTCAATTGTRCRGTCTCAGARGCAATTTGCTCGTTATAATCCCAATGAATATGAGAAATATGAGCAGTATCTTCAACTGAAAGAGCTAGATCGTGAAGCGGGATATCACAAACAGTTGAAAATGCTGGAGGGTCAGGGTATCATCAGTGCCAGTGAAAAAATATGGTACAATATCGACGCGCTGCAAATTGGAACTGCCACCCCCTATTTCTCAGATCTGGACCTGGCTGGAGTGCCTGTTAAAGGATACTTTGCCGCGTACAATGCCCCTTACTTTTATATCTCCGCCACGCAGGGAACGACACTGCCTTTCTCCTCYRGGGATTCATCCATGACATTCTCCAGGAACATTAAAGCTTACAAATTCGGWTCCGGGGCTGTGCAAAACACCCATTTACATATAAGCTACTTACATGGCGAAGATCAAATTGATCCAACCCTGGATCCTAAGAAATCCAATACGGTCGGAGGTATTGATGGCAGGATACAACTATTCCAACGAAAATTAGACGTGCAGGCGCGTTCTTATATTGGTRTTCACACYGATGATGTGGGCGCCCAATCAGAATCATACACCGTTGAGACAGATGATATTACTGACATTAAAGGATTGGGGGAATTGCTTTCTAAAGATGTTGAACTGAACAGCAGCACCACRTACGGAAATGCGCATCACGTGCAAATGCATTTCCAGGACAAGGACCTGMRTGTRGGTTCGGAGTGGCGGAGAATTGAYCCYGGCTATCATTCAATGGGCCTTGCYTATCTRCAGTCTGACCTCCAACGGATTGCTATGTACCTGGAGAAATCYATACTTGACAAGAAGATCAGACTATCTGGTAGAGTCAGGATGGACGAGGACAATTTAAATGGTTCCAAGCCTTACACGGGTAGAAATATCAGCGGCCTGCTGAGAATTCAATCCTACCTCAAAAAATCCCCTCAAATATCGCTTACCTATATGCCCAACTTTTATTCCAGCCGCAGCTCTTTTTCCCAGGATGTACGATCACAGGAGAGCCACATGTTCAGTATCGCCTTGGCAAAGTCATATAAGTTTCTGCACATGAATCAAGTCACCTCGGGGAGTCTGACATATAATGTCTACAATSCTGGAACCAGCGACTTCTCCAGTATAAACACATCGCTGAACCAGGTGATCTCCATCAATAAAAAACTCAATACGTCTGTGCAAGCTATTTACAGACAGACCAATTCCTCCTATTATTGGACCGTCAGGCCTTTAATTAGATACAGGATTGCAAATCAGGGTGTGGTGCACATCTCCCTGCGATATGGGGCGGATTATTTTCAGAATACCAGATATGCATTTGATGCGGGCACAAGCCTCAAGATCAATAACAAGTTAATTTTTGGCTTCTCTGTTACGCAAAACTACTATTCCCAAAGTGGCAGCATAGCTGATTTAAGAATACGCTCATCACTGAAAGCAACATGGTAAAACCAAGACTCATAGCGATTGGAGTGGCTTTAGTTATAAGTCAATGGGGCGCTGCTCAGAGCTTTGACATTTCCGTTAAGATGGGTGTGCCATTGCCAAATTCCCTGCACTGGGACGATATCTGGAACGTATCAATTGACAATAATATAGCCACATCGACCATGCCAACCACTGTTGACATCAGAGTTGTATTGGAATTGAATGGCGTCGTRTATGAAGCGGTCACTAAAAAGTTCCTTGCATCCCTGGGGCCAACTTACTTTAACGCTTCAATTGCAAAGACTAAGAACTTGACAGTCTTGACCGAAAATCTCAAGGATAAAGCGCTCTTTATCCAGCATAATGAGATGAGGGATGGCACTTACCAATTATGTGTCACGCTTAACTTATACAATCCATTGGGAGCGGTTCTCTACACCACTTCCGATTGTATATTTCATGAGGTATCTCACCCGGGAATGATCATACTAAACACCCCCATTGACGGGGACACTGTTCTGAGTGAACTGCTCCAATTCAGCTGGACACATGTGACGGAGCGAAATTCGGACTTTCAATCCTATTATGTATTGGATCTCGCTACAATTTTGCCGGATCAATCTCCTAAAACAGCCATAGCCGTCAACCCAAAGCGATTGAGCATCGACCAGCTGACAGAGCCATACTTGGATTACCCACAAATTGAAAGGCCATTGGATACGGGAGAAGTATATGCCTGGCGGGTAATTGCTTATACCTCTACACGCTCTACAAGCACCAATGAATTTGGGCAAAATATATTCGGTTCAAGCGATGGCAAACAACAGGAAATCGCAAGGAGCAATGTCGGCTATTTCGTCTGTGGAGTTCAGAAAAATCCCTCGCAGCCTCAATTGAGAAAACAGAAAAGCACCTATTTCATCGATCTGGTAAATGGCTCCTTGAATCAAATCTATTTTTTCAATATGGATCTGCCCATCAGCTTGAAAAACCCTTATGCCCATAGAGACCTTTCCTGCAAAATTTACAATAGCAAACGAGAGCTGATTGAAATGGACCTTCCCAATATTTCCATGAAGCCAGGAGTTAATGCCATCCATATTGATCTTAGCTCAGGAAATCTAACTCCAGAACAATTTTATTTTGCCGAATTGCAATTGAGCGATGCGTTGAGTTATTGGATTAAGCTCTATAAACAAAAAGTGGAATAACGCTTAAGGACATTAAGGGCACTTCTAATAATTAAGTCGTGCCAAATTCCTTATGTCTACTGCGAAATCTATCCACCACCTCTTCCTGTTCAATTTCCTTTTCGAATTCCACAAACAAATGGCCATCCACTAAAATGCTGGGACTGGTTGCCAGTTTAAATATCTCCAGATAGGTTGCCTTTTTTATCGCTGGGTCAAAGTCCTTATTCTTGCGCATGTTTTTCTTGTATGCATACCAATTGGAAAGAAGAATAAAAGGATAGAATAGGACCAATAATATGACGGAGGTCAGTTTGGTGCGCGTTGGCTCAATATGCTTAATTCTAAACCCAGCTAACCTTCCCAAACACCTCATTTTGAGTATCCCGATGAGAAAGATGTGTCCGTAATAAACCTGATCAGATATTTCTTTTTTCGACATCCACACACTGTCCAGCTCATTGGGAGCCATCAGCGAATTAAACCGTTCCGTTTCTCCCAGCAGATAACTGAGCTTGCTTCTGAGTCCTGAGTAATTAGGTGTGGTTATGATGAGCCTCCCACCTACCCTCAAAATGCGCCCAAATTCCATAAATGCCTTCGCCTGATCAGAGAAATGCTCTATACCTTCCTGACAAACAATYGCATCAACGCTGTTATTTTCCACCGGTATTCCCACATTGATATCCGCTCTTTTACATTCAAGGCCGGGCACTCTAAAATACTCTGGAAAGAGATCAAATGGCATGGGATGCCCACCAATCTCACGGATAATTTCAGAGCTAATGCCATTGCCTGCCGGAAAATCGATGATATCCTTACCCTCAAACCAGCTCCTTTCACGCAAAAGGTACCGCTTTACGTAATACTTAATACTCTTGGGATTATCTTCGTGCTTCATGACCTGTATTCGTACCTAAAATAAATGAAATTTAAGGGGCAAGACGGGAAATATTCCAAGAACCATTATCCTGTTTTTCGTAGAGTATGCGATCGTGTAGCCTGTCAGGTACATCTTGCCAAAACTCTACCCTGGATGGATTCAGGCAATAGCCTCCCCAGTGCTCAGGCCGGGGCAAGTCCTGGCCCTCAAATTTCTTCTCCGTCGCCTGAAAATCTTCTTCAAGAATTAATCTTGATTTGATTGTCTCACTTTGGGGCGAAACGATTGCTCCTATCCTGCTTCCTCTAGGCCGGGATTGAAAGTAAGTATCGGAAGCTTTGGTTGAAGCTTTGTTGACAGTACCTTCAATCCTTATCTGCCGTTTCATTGCCGGCCARAAGAAGGTGAGCGAACCATTGCAGTTCTCCCCCAGCTCCTGTCCCTTACGGCTCTTATAATTGGTATAAAACGTGAATCCCGATTCATCAACACCTCTAAGCAATACAATGCGTCCGCTKGGTTTTCCATCSGCTGAAACYGTGGCMAGRTGCATTGCRTCAAAGAAGAGMACCYCTTGGTCAATGGCCTCTTGRTACCAGSTCTTGAATTGSASTATRGGATCATTTGASACGYTCTCCTCGCTMAGCATTTGGCCWGATTTTAGAATGATGAATTAAGCAAAATTAGAAAATTGATTTCGAGAACCTATAATAAGAATCTGATAATATTGTTTATATTCATAGAAGCWTTGACTACATGGCGAAAAARAACCTAAAACCGAAAAAGGGAAGATTGCTGATTTCCAAACCGTATTTACACGACCCCTATTTTAAGCGGTCAGTTGTATTGTTAACGGAGCACAGCAAGGAGGGGTCGGTAGGYTTTATTCTCAACAAGGAGGTAGACATCAATATTGATGAGGCCATTGAAGAATTTCCCGATTTTGAATCAAAATTATATCTGGGAGGACCGGTGCAAAAGGATTCGCTCTATTATATTCACACCATTGGCGACACCATCAGCGATAGTGTAGAAATTAACAAAGGAATTTACTGGGGAGGAAACTTTGAAGTATTGAAAGTGCTTATTGAAAGYAGGAAAATCAAAAAGTCAGAATTGAAATTCTTCATGGGATATTCTGGATGGAGTGCAGATCAGCTGGCCAATGAGCTCAAGAATGATTCATGGCTGGTTGCCGATATTAACAAGGTGGATATAATCRACACTGAGCCWGAAGATTTRTGGCCGGATATAATTCGTGGARTGGGAAAAGAATACGCGGTACTGGCCAATTTCCCCGAACATCCTTCATTGAACTAATTACAAGTCCACTTCAGGCTTAAGCTGACATAATTCCTGTATCAACGTGTGGCTGTACACGGATTCTCCAAATCTGGAAACTCTCCGGATACCTTGTATGGCATTGGTAACGAAAACCTCCTCTGCTGCATGGACGTCATCAAGTCTCAATTTTGTCTCAGTTACTTCAATGCCAAGTTCCCGAATTTTCGCTACCAACCAATCCCTGGTTACACCTGCAACACAACCCTCATCCAAATCAGGGGTCTTTACCGAACCATTCGTTACAGTAAAGATATTGGAACTGATCACTTCAGCCACCCTACCCGACTCATTGAGAATGAYCATGTCATCCAATCCGGCCTTTTCTTTTGCGAGACCTGCCAAAACATAGATCAAACTATTGGCGGTCTTAACCCCGCCCAGCGCATTCACRGGCTTTYTGATCTCCTCGAACAAACCAAGTTCTAAACTTTTAGCGTCGACATYGCTAAATACGGTTTCATTYTTCTCGGCTTCAATGAGRTATCCAATATTTGAAATGGTCGGTGTRTAATGTCCTCCAGCCKCTCGATAAAGAGTTAGCCTGATTCGCGCGMGATCCAGACAATTATTCTCTTCGCAAAGTTTGATGATCTTGTCGTTCCAGACTTCAACGGAAAAATCTGRATCCGCTTTTAGTTKCAGAACGCTCATACCTGTCATCAGYCGGTTCAAGTGACGGCTAAGCATCATTACSTGACCATCGACAACGCGCATGGACTCAAATAATCCATCTCCATAGCGAAATGATCTGTTCTCTATACCCAGGATTGGAGAATGAGCATCTAAGAGTTCACCGTTGTGATTGACAAGCGCCATGAATTATTCAATACCAAGGCCCCCAATTAGCCRGGGCATCGAGGAAATCGGATCGAGGATTTTCCCANTTTTTTTCCACATCTTAAAATGAGTTTATCAACTCGTATCAATTTGAAGTGATCCAAATTCATTTTCCCRGAYATTTGTGTGTSNNNNCCNGTTTAGTGCTTAAKGATAAGAATCTCTACGCGCCTGTTCAACCTCATACCWTCCACATCATCCACRCCATCRGGCTGAATATTCGGTAAAAGTGGATCTGACTCGCCTTTTTCAACCATAACAAACCGTTCTTCTCCAAGCCCTMGTTTTACAAAGTAATTGATGATGGCCTGTGCTCTTTTGCCGGATAATTTCAGGTTATAGCTCATMGGTCCTTTGGTGTCCGTATGGCCACGTACTTCAAACGTCATACTTGGATTTTCATTGATTAACTCAGCCGTCCAATCAAATGCTTGCATGGCTGATGAAGGAAAGAAGTTGTTGTCAAATCCAAAYAACACGATGATCTTGGCGGCACCATCATTTTCTTCAAAAAACGGTTCCAATTCTTCTCTGCGATTTACTTTGTTCAACACAACATCATCCTCCGMAATGCCTGGAAAATCATTGATAAAATAGAGATTTGTCTCTGGTTYCGTCCGTGCGGTTACAATTTCTGAAATTGACTTTACAGGGTCCTCTTCTTCCTCATTATCAGGCTCTTCATTGGCCTCCTCGTTAGGCTCTTTAGCCTTCTCGTTAAGCTCGTCATTAGCCTCCTCGGTAGGCTGTTCAGCCWCCTCATTAAGGTCTTCAGTAGCCTCCTCCTGCTGTTCCTTYGGCAATACATAAGCATCTAACTGCTCGATCTTTGCTCCCTCCTTTTCAGGTTCAAAARAGTARATTTCCAAATCRCTRAATAAAGCTGCTAAGTCCKGATCAGCTTTGGGTTTATTAGTTGCGACCTGAACTTGCTCTGGTTCTTTACTTGTGGTCTGAACTTGYTCKSGCACAGYAACCGTRGTCTGAACTTGYTCGGGTACARCARCTGTGGTCTGAACTTGYTCGGGCACAGCAACCGTGGTCTGAACTTGYTYAGGCRCAGCAACCGTGGTCTGAACTTGYTCGGGCACGGCAACCGTAGTCTGAACTTGTTCGGGTACAGCAACTGTGGTCTGAACTTGTTCGGG
>NVRW01000079.1 GCA_002400975.1 Flavobacteriales bacterium
AATAATGTCATTCTCACAATGCCGGGTTAACTCAGTAAAGAGCAGTATTGGACCACTCCTCAACAATTTTTCTATCGGCATCTTCAATCAGGTCCATCTCCATTACTGGAAAGTAATCCTCTTTTCTTGGATTGTTCACATTCTCCAATAAGTTCCTCGTTACGTTTGTAACATCATTTTCTTTTTCTACATAAGCCCTTCCATTTATTATCAGCTCCTGCCTGAACTCATAATCAAGAATCACTTTTTTTATAGGCTCATAAATATTATCCACGTCAAAATGAACCAATGGAGGTTCAAAAACATCTGCATATTCCGCCAAATGCCTGACCACCACCGCACAGCCACAGGACATGGCTTCAAATGCGAGAACACCTGGTCCGTGCCCATTTATTCCATCCACCAATATATCACCATCCTTTAGGTAATCAATTACCTCCTGATGCGGAATGCCCTTGAGTCGTACATATTCAAATTCTATTCCTTCATTTTTCAATTTTTCCAGCACAGCTTCAATTAAATCAGAGCCTTTGTGCCATGGATGGCTGGGGGCATGAATGACCTTTGGAATCTTGCGTAAGTTATTCTGAAACTCAAATTTCTTTGTATCAATAGGTATTCTCAAATGATAATAGGGCCTCACCTGCAGGCCTGCCTGATCAGGTATAGAGTATATAGCATCCCCATATTTCTCTGCTATCCTGATATATCTCAACAGCCTCCCAACCGGAACACGCCATTTTTTCCTCGCAATTCTACTTATCTCCGGGTTCCAATTGAACACGTTATACTTCTTTTGGAATACATCAAAGTATCGCACTTCTGATCCAACAAATAGAAAAACTACTTTGGTTCCATTTTTTTTCAGAATACTAACATCCGCACAGTTAACCAGAATCGTTCTCCATAGATAAATGACCAGGTCAAAGTTCATGGCCCTCTTTCTTATGAAATTACGCGACCTGATTGCCTGTATCTTGACAATAATCTTTTCCAGGAAAAGAACCTCCTTGCCGAAAAATTTATAAGGTATATTCGGCCTGAGGGATCCCAGAAAGAAATCATATTTGGTTTCAGAGAAATAGCGGTCTGTATCATGTATGACACTGAAAACTTCGTGTCCCATTTTTCGCAATTCCTCCTGGTATGTGCCTATGATGCCGCATACTTCTTCCCCCGCAATTAAAATCCTCATGCCCTTGTCTTAACTAGTGTTAACTGTTAATTCTCCTWCGTCCTAAAATCATTTTACTTTTCCCATTCTTCCGGGAGGAACATCTCTAATAACCAGCGCTCCAATTCCAACCATGCCCCTATCACCGATTATTAGCCCATGTTTACTTACAGTATTAATTGAGATCCAGACATCCGTAGTGTTTCCAACAATCTCACAATTACAGCTATTAATGCAAGCTCTATCTATTAAAATGAAAGCATGATCTCCACGCTCTACTTTTTCTTTAGAAATTTCGCCGGAATTCCAGCATATATTCCTTCCTCATCAATGTTCTTATTGACAAAAGAAAGGGCTCCGACAGCAACACCGGAACAAATTTGTATTCCGCACAATATTTTAGACCCTGCCCCGATGTACGTATCTTCCCCGATTACCGTGCCATGAATGGTTACGCGCTCATGTGTAGACCCTAAAGTAATCACATTAGGACCTAAAAAGCTTCCCTTTTTCAGCAGTACTTTGGAAGTCAATATAGTACCGTATTTAATGGTAACATTATCCTCCATAATGCAATTATCCGCTGTGCGAATCCGGCCTTGAACAGCAACGGTATTTCCTATTTGGTTATCTTCTCCTATTTCGCARTAATTCCCWACCACAGAATTGTTTCCAATTTTCACTCSCTTTTTGATGTGCGTAAAGTTTTTCACCACYACATTATCACCAAACTCACAACCTTCTTCGATTATGCAAAAGTTGCCGATCTTAAAATTRGMYCCACAKTTAAAATCYTCGGCGATTAYATTGTTTTCTTTCATCTGTTCATTTTTTAATTTTTATTAAACCCGTNRAGACCTGCCNTTGCARACCATKTTTYRCTSMAGMTGATTCGAGCACCACGGTATCSTAACTCAGACTYATGYTCAATTCTCATTTTCGTAGAAATGACTCTTAAAATAGGTGTCAGAGTGAATCAACAAATAGATTACCTGGTGATCATCGCTCAAATGATCTTCAAATGATCKTSTATCRYCTTCCATTAARACGCCTTTATCATAACAYTTCCATTTAGTCCACTCRGAATCRGAAATATAAAATGAYGTRTKAAACAGATCRAATGCAGCYTCCCTATCATAAGCTTCGTACAATAAACCAAAATCAGARGGSTTCTTTCCTTTCCAAAAATCAAGATTGTTCAGTCCSGTCATCCCRCCATGGCTGGCAACGCCAGTCATTTTTATGTTGAGCATTCTATTCAATATGTCAACATCTCTTTTSAGGCAGTCTGCTGCATCTTCATCCCAAATCGCAGCTTGATCYAYAATTTCCGAATGATAACCAATTTCGTGACCGGAACTGACCAGGTACTTTAACGTCTTGTAGTTATCAAATGAAAATGGATTGTATTCCGGAGCGTGCAACCKGACAAAAAAGGTTCCCTTAATATTCAATTCGTTATAGATCTCCCCCAGCATCAAGGCCTTTTTTACRGAAAAATCTATGTCTATTCTATTTACRATGATTTTGTTTGTGCGATTCTCCCYTTTATAATCTAAATAATCCCGRCACGTGATAATTTCATACCCTGCTGCCARGGCGGCTTCATACTGTCTTTTAAGATTATTATATGTAAAATGAAAATCACCCATCAATGATCTTTTAAGACACAAAATTTGTGGTAAAAACTCTTGGTTACATACCCGGATTTATAAAGTATRTAGAAAAAGGGCCGCATCTGTTCAAACCGTTTTTTATACGTCTTAAATTCAGTATAATGACGGGGTTTATCGTTCATAATATTCTCCCAATCTCCATTGGAGAATCCAACCCTTGTTTTTATTTCTTCCAGAATCCCCGGGTCAAAGGGCTTCTCCTCCGCTAATCTTTGAGTTGCCTCTTCCCTGGTGATTTGGCCAGATCTAATCAATGCGGACAACTCCGAAAATCTCAAATCTATATTAAATTTTTTAGGCAGGTAATAATTRTTCACAAAATATGCTGTTCGATTTTCCATRTGGTGTCCTCCATACCACTTCCACCCATAGGTGTTCTCCAAAAAATTCTTGGTTTTTTCCTTATCGTAATCCAAATAGTACAAGGGCCTGAATTTCTTTATTTTCYTTAYCACCATCCACCATATCCATTTAGACATATTCAACGTGGGAAGTGTTTTAATTTTGCAGGTTCCATACTGTTTGTTTATAGTTTGYACATATTGTGCATCCATATAAAACCAACCGGGAGGAGAGATGCCCTCMGTACGGAATGAGTGCCCTTCCCAAATGTGCTTCACCCCATATTTAGCAGCTGCCATATAGTGGACCGCTGCCAAGGCTAAATCTGTAGGAGTATCAATTTCCGGAACAGAAGCCAGGAAAAACGCCTTGTATATTTTTTGATACTCTTCATTGTCAACAACACTGGTATAGAGATCGAAGTTCAATTTACTTAGCATTAACTGAATATTCTCRACTGCRGTTTTCGAGTTGTAGGTATTRTCAAAATGTGCCGCGAGCACCCTCAACCCATATGAATTTGCTAAGTGYAGCATATATGAAGAATCACACCCCCCRCTAACGCCAATTACTACATCGTAGGCCTTACCCTTTCCATCYTTTTTCATTTGRGCTACATAGGCGTCYAATATWKYYTTTCCMNCTGSRWTCNGTYGGRTATTCTTCCTCCATCAGRTCRTAYTGCCTGCAATAATTACAAAYCCCCTCATCATCGAAGGAAACCACGGGAATATCCTCGTGGTACAAACACCTCTTACATTCAATCATCTCAAACCGTATGTTCCTCGATTAGTATTTCATCCCTCTTCGGAAAATTGATCAAAACCCCCATACCTTTCTTTTGATAAACGGCCATACTTCCGATGGCTGCTGCATTTGTATTGATCTCATACAACATGTGTTTAAGGTCCTCCARTGTTCCAGCCCCTCCACATGCTATTATTGGGATGTTGACAGCGTTGGCAATCGATTGAATTACCTCCGTATCATATCCATCCCAGGTACCATCCCTGTCAACCGAAGTTGCAAATATTTCTCCTACCCCTATTTCATTTTCAAGGTACCGGGCAAATTCAAGAATGGGCCACCTGGGATTGTGTCCACGATGAGAATGAACTTTCTTTTTACCGAGGAAAGAGGATTTAAAATCCAGTGATGCCACGATGCTTTGTGAGCCGAACTTCATGGCGGCTTCCTTTACRATCAAGGGATTTGTAAAAAGGAGACTGTTTACAACCACTTTTTCRATTCCAATTTGAAACAAAYKGTGGAAGTCGTCCAGGGARCWGACTCCCCCYCCATAGGAAAATGGCATGAAACACTCHGAGGTAAARGTGGCWAGCTTCGTGAAATCTATTCTCCTTTTTTCTTTTGTGCAATAAATATCCAATAACACCAGCTCATCTACCTCCTTCTCATTGTAGATCTTAATGGCATTGATTGGATCCCCTATATAGCCAGGGTTTTTAAATTTTACGGTTTTCACCAGGCCTTTGCCATCATATAATAGACAAGGCATTATTCTTTTTAACAGCATCTTTAGAGCAGGGCAAAATTCTTYAGCAGTTTCATGCCAAATTTATGGCTTTTCTCTGGGTGAAACTGAGTTCCGAAAATATTTTCGTGCTGAACAGCGCAGGTAAAATCAAAGCYATGATTGGCACGKGCGAKAATATCCTCYTCTACATTGCACTTCACATAGTAGGAATGAACAAAATAATAGCGGTTTTTCTGCTCTTTCGAAATCAATGGGTTCTCCTCCTTAATTTCAACATAATTCCAACCCATATGGGGAATTTTAAAATTAACGGTATCGTCAATCCTGAATTTGATAACATCTGCATCAATCCAACCCAATCCAGGTTCCTCACCCTCCTCACTTTTATTGCACAATAGCTGCATACCTAAGCAAATACCCAACACCGGAACCTCATCCTCMATGACCTTTTTGTTCAAAACAGGAATTAATCCGCTCTCCTTCAGGTTTTTCATYCCGTTATCAAAGGCTCCTACACCKGGCAATATCAACTTATCCGCTTCCTCAACACCTTCAATCTTATTGGAAACGGTTACATTATCRACTCCAAGTTTTTTGAACATATTAAGAATAGAACCAACATTGCCCATTCCATAGTCAACGATAATAATCATACTATGAATATTCGAATTTTACCTSGTCATTACTWATAAYGACGGTGCCAATGAGYTTTGCAGGGTTACCRGCAAYAATTGAATTCGGTGGGAAATCAGATTTYACAAAGGAATTGGAAGCAATAACAGAATAATYCCCGATAGTGACACCTTTTGCAATAATCGATTGSGGSCCAATGTAGACGCCATCTCCTATTCGYACCGGGCCAAATTCAAGAGGGTGCTTACCCCTGGTAAGRGTCTTTTTGATATTATCRTGTGTATAGATATGCACCGCCGAAGATATAGTGCAATAATCACCTATAGTTAACCCACCTGTTCCCTCTATTATGGTAAATTGTCCTATCCATGTATTTACGCCAACCTTTACATCGCCAAACACATAGGAACTATCATATATGGAGCTTCCCTCTCCAAAACCCAAATCCCTGGCCCTTTCCCATCGGTCGAGCAACACATCGGCRAACGGGAGCGATCTCTTGTACTGAACGTTAATTYCCTCTCCAATTAACTTATGCAAGTCACAAATCTCATTGTARAGAGACYGTTCCTTTTTATCCTTTAAAATAATATCCCTATCCACTTGAATTRTTTATTGCTTGGCTATCCATTGGGCTGTATTCAAGATTCCCTCYTCCAAATCAACCTTAGCTTTAAAMYCCAATAATTCTTGTGATTTGGTCACTGACGGTATTCTCAATGCAATGTCAGCAGATARTGGGGGGTCAAAAACAATCTCTGATTTTGAATCCAATACYCTACAAACTGTTTGCGCCAATCCCAATATCGTAATTACAGCCCTTGCATTACCGATATTGAAACTCTGACCAATWGCGTTAGGATTCTCCAAACATCTAAACAAACAATCTACAAAGTCATCCACATAACACCASGCTCTTATCTGTGCCCCATCCCCATCAATGTGTATGGTTTCGTTATTTAGTGCCCTTCGGATAAATATTTGAATGGCACCTTCCCCGGTTTGTCCMGGCCCATAAACATTAAARGGYCTTACCGTAACTATAGGCAATTTGTACTGGGCATAATAAGCATGCGCCAAATGTTCACCTGCCAATTTGCTCACCGCATAGGTCCAGCGCGCTTCACCTGCACTGCCTGCAACTGTTTGGTCGTTTTCTGAAGATTTATAGGCCATAGACCCAAACACCTCAGATGTGGAAAAATCTATAACCCGGTCTTTTACATTRTTAAATTTTGCSGCCTCCAATGCATTTGCCGTTCCTATCATATTYACTTGCATSGTTCTCACCGGATCTTTGATAACYGTCTCRATTCCGGCAATACCMGCTGCATGAATGACTACATCCGCGCCTTTCATGGAAGACYTTAGSAAYYCAAGATCCAATACATCACCTCTTATTATTGAAATGTTTTTATGCTCCGCATAACCGCTCTTGGTYAAAGTATCCCTATGAAAATTATCATAAACGGTGATCTTATTATTTTCAATCAACTTTTTAATCAGGGTATTGGCGATAAATCCWGCRCCGCCAGTAATAAAAATATGTTTRTTCTTCATTTATCAGAAACAGAGTTTAATTATCCTTCAATTATTGTAGCCCACCAGTACACTATCACATCAGTACCCTAACATAGACACAAAGTTACTTCTAGTTTYTTTGAGCACRATATAAAGCTAYTCGCMACTMACCTATACCTGATCTGTATTAATATTTARCAGCRGCCTGGTTTCNTTGAATTTTATYAGTTTTCAATTTGCCATTGAGATTCAAATCTAACCAATCCCATATCAAARTTAAACATGTATCCYTCYCCWTCCYTTGACACTTTCAGCACRTTCATGGWTATTATRTTTTCAACATAATCCAATGTTGTACCATCAAYTTCATGAACGCCAAGTGTWACGSTATACGAACCCGGTTGAAGGGAATTRTCCAGTTSAACTTTCACGGTATTACTCCCCGGTTTAATTGGAAAYTTCTKGTAATAATTTTCATATTTATTRCATGCATGAACCACTTCTATTCCCTGAGCATTGCAAATCCTGATATCAAGAATAACATCATTAATYGYTTGCRCTGAATCYAAATTCAGGTCAAACTTTATAGGTTCRAGRTAGAATATRTCATTCTCCGCGTGCTGRTTGGTTARTTTTGCYGACRCRTASCGRATYACMCCGGTATTGGCTGAGGAAWATCCTTCGGGAATGATCCCGTCAATGTTCAGGACTTTCTTRTTAATCGCCATATATTCATTTAGAATGTCATCCACKGYACCRTTATGGGTTATTCTMCCCTCAGACATCAACATGCAGGATGTGCAGAGCGCTTTTATTGTRGCCATATTGTGGCTTACAAAYAGKACKGTYCGKCCYTCCTSYACRCTWACATYTTCCATTTTCCCCAARCAYTTTTTYTGAAATTCWATRTCWCCKACRGMYARAACTTCATCAACRATCAAKATYTCAGGTTCCATGTGRGCWGCAACKGCRAATGCCAATTTYACATACATRCCACTTGAAWAYCTTTTAACSGGCGTATCCAGGAATTTYTCCACYTCMGARAAGTYCACRATYTSATCAAACTTYTTYTTAATYTCMWSCCTKGTCANTCCCNARTATTGCMCCATTCAAATAAATATTCTCCCTTCCGGATAATTCGGGRTGAAAACCAGTCCCAACTTCWAGCAAACTTGCRACMCKRCCYTTTATTCCAATGGTACCAGAAGTAGGCTCGGTTATCTGACTTAAAACCTTCAATAAGGTACTTTTTCCHGCACCATTCCTTCCCACAATTCCCACCCGGTCACCTTTCTCAACAGAAAAGTTAATGTCTCTAAGTGCGTAGAAATCTTCTTTGAAAAGRTCYTCYGTTTGYTTTTTTGCAAAGACMCYCTTAACCTTAGCGGCAATTACATCCCTTAARGCAATATACTTCCCATCATTATTGCGGGATATAATGTACTTTTTCGATAAATTATCTACCTGGATAACTTTATTCATTGACCTTAAAATAATACATCGGAATTCAATTTTAAGAGCTAAATAAAATCAGCAAAAGTTTTCTCCATTTTTCTAAAGTATCTTATTGAGAAGAAAAGAATGATAATGGTGAGAAAACACGAAATCAACAAACTGTTCCAATTAACATTGTCCTCACCMAGGATACACCATCTAAAKCCATCAATTACCCCGACAAGAGGATTAAGGGAATATAACAAAGCCCACTTCTCAGGTACTAYGCTGCTRCTGTAACCAACCGGRGAAATAAACAAACCAAATTGGATAATGAAGGGAATAATATACCGGAAGTCACGGTATTTCACATTCAATGCRGTWATGAAYAACCCGATACCAAAAGAAGTCAAAAAMGCWATRAARAGGAAAACWGGTAAAAATAGAATMTGCCAAYTWGGAACAAACYTAWAATASACCATCAMGGCGATCAATAKTCCAAACGAAATAAGAAARTCAATTAARCTGGTGATAAATGTACTTGTAGGGATAATTATCCTTGGGAAATACACTTTCGAAATYAATTGTGCATTGGARACCAGACTATTGCTGCTTTCGGTAAGTGAGTTAGAGAAAAAATACCACGGTAACAAGCCTGCATAAACCATGATGGCATAAGGGGCCTCAGTTCCMGCATTTAAATTTGCCAACCGTCCAAAAACGAAGGTAAACACCAACATGCTCAGTAATGGCTTTATAACCGACCACAATACCCCCAGAACTGTCTGCTTGTATCGTACCTTAATATCCCTCCAGGTTAGAATAAGGAATAAGTCCCTGTACTTCCAYAAATGAAACCAGTAGTTTCTTTCCGTATTCTCTTTGGAAATAATAAGATCAAAATCATCTTTGTYAAAACTGTCACTCATTCCTCCAAGCTATATTTAAAAAACCAGACCGGCAGAKCCCTATTTGAAATTGAAAAATCGGCTRAACATTGATTTWCYTTTGASCKTCTCTTCTGCACCATAGCCATAACCATAGCCATAACCGTAACCATAACCATARTTGTACCCYAGCGTCGATATTTGGAAGTCATTGATGACAATTCCCAGATTGGCWACTTTCYYKTCYGTATAGATTTCYTCAATCGGCCGCAATTGTGMCTTATTCGTCACATTATGCCGCACAACATATAAATTGGCATCGGAGTGMKCTGTTAGYTGYAGAGCGTCCGTAACCAATCCAAGCGGTGGYGTGTCTATTATTATAACATCAAATTCCTCCTTGAGTTCACGCATAAGTGCGCCCATTCGATCGTTTCCRATTAATTCCGAGGGATTGGGTGGGGTGGGKCCAGCGGAAACCACRTACACATTTTCTTTCTCKGTTTGCTGTATAACTTCTTGAAGATTCGCACTATTGATCAGGTAGTTCGACATGCCAACATCATTTTTCAAATCGAAGTCCTGGAATATCTTTGGCTTTCTCAAGTCCGCACCYAGRATTACCGTTTTTTTACCCAGGATGGCGAAGGCCGATGCCAGATTGATAGAGCAAAAGGTTTTGCCCTCCTGACTTATCGAAGAAGTTACCAGGATACAGAACTKATCCTTGCCTCCAACCAGGTAATTGATACTTGTTCTTAACGACCTGAATGATTCTGAAACCACAGACTTTGAATTATTCAAGACGACCAAATCATCATGCTCCAGATTGTGCCCAATCAGTCCCAATATTGGAATACTTGTCACCGACGCAACATCCTTATGATCTCTGATCTTGTCATCAAAATATTGCAATATAAATGCAAATAATGCGGCTAATACCAAACCCCCAATAATGCTTGTCAGGTAAATATTCGTAGCATTTGGCCCAACATAGCGCACCCGATAGGGTGTAGCCCAGTCCAGCACAGTTACATTTGAAACATTTGAACCCTTTGCAATACTCGCCTCAGCCTTTTTTGTGAGTAAGTATGTGTAAAGATCATTATTGAGCTTATAATCCCTTTGGATATTATAATAATTACGCTCCATAGAGGGGAGGTTTCCCAATTTGTACTCCAGGAATCCAATTTCCCTATTCACTATTTCAAGATTGGCTTCCACCTTTCCTGCCAGAATATTGATATTTTCGATTATTATCTCCTTGCGTACCTTAATTTGATCATTCAATCTTGTCCAGGTGTCGTTAGAAGTAGTGATGTCATACTTCATCTTCATCTTTTCAGTATACAGGTCGATCAATCCTTGAACCAGTCCCTGAAGCACAATACTGCTCTCGAGAAACATGGGTACAACCAATCCCTTCGCATCATCGTTCTTATTGATGTTTTCGACCAGGCCATGGAGATAGGAGACATCAAATTCCAGATCAATCTTCTCCTTCTCCAACTTGAGAATTTGCGGGATCATGAGGTGCTCCCCTTCCGGATCTATGCGATCCAGGTTACTTTGGGATTTGAATGACTCTAAATCGCCTTCTGCCTGAATTAGTGTATCCAAAATGCTATTGATCCTATCGTCGACAAACCGCATCACATTTGACGCTATCAGGTTGTTTTTTCTTAACCCATCCTCAATATACGCCTCAATAAACTTATTAATGAAGTCAATTTCTTTTTCAATTAACGGTCCACTAATTGAAAGAATCAAAATGGAAGACTCTTTCTCTTCTGATGCAATTCCCAGATCAGCCTGGAAGCCTATGGCCAACTGATCTAAATTATTGCACTTAAAACTAAAGCGTTTATCTGCAAATACTGCCTTGTGATACTCACCGTTAAGCGTGATAACAATTGAGTTTCCTTTCAGCTCAAAAGGAACCTCGAATTCGTAGATTTCCTCAACAAGATTATCTTCCACTCTCGATCCCAGTCGAAATTTGTCGTTTGATAGTACTTCCAGGAAGTATTCCCAGCCATATATTGAAGGATYCGTTATTGTGTCCCATCTCACCGTAAACGGACTGTGCTTGTATAGTTCAGTAGTCTTGATGTTACCAACATCATAATAGAAAACTTTAAAATATGGAATTTGTCCAACCACTTCCCGCATAAGCGGAAACGATCGGATTGAACCTATTTCATTGACCAACCGGTTCCTGGCACTAACAAGTTCCAGCCCGGGAAGGAAGTACTCTTGTCCCCAGGCCGAATATTCGTCTTTTATTAAAATTCTGGCGTCAACCTGATAGGTAGGCACTGCATATCTGACCTGGTACCAACCATAGGTACCCCCAATGACCAAACCCGCTAAAAAGAGATACCAATAGCGAATTGCCTTTAGCAGTACCTGCTTATAGTCAATTGCTTGTCCTAACTCTTGCGAATTTGTATGATTGTCGCTCATTGTTGATTCYCTCCAAAAATGGGTGCAAAATTAATCATAATTCCTCGCTCTTCTTCTCCGCTCTTCTTCATTTCAAACATTTTATTCTCAAATCGTCCMACAATCTATATCTGGATTTCCAATGCAATTTCTAAAATCCACACGTTCTACGAAAGAATTCGGATAATGATACGAATGTGCCAGAAATTTATTTTTTCAACGCATTTCTATTTATGAAATGAGCACTCGACGTATTCTTGACAATTCAGGAATCAAGATTTCGTTTAACCCACCCAGCGTACCAATTGCGTTAAGTTAATCGATAGTCAAGGTCTTATTTCTAAATAGCTCTGCTACAAATCTGTCTCAAATCTAACAGGTGTAATGCCTCAGGTCAAATCGCCATTTTTCGGTGTAACT
>NVRW01000080.1 GCA_002400975.1 Flavobacteriales bacterium
CTTCCGCCTTGACTTTCGCAGAAGCCGCTTTTTCCGCGGCGGCTTTTTCCTTATCAGCAGCGGCTATCTTTGCTTTTGCATCAGATTCAGATTTAGCTGCTTCAGCTTTTGCCTTCGCGGCGCTTGCCTCCAACGATTTCGCCTCAGCTACCGCTTTTRCAGCTATGGATTTTTCTTTATCGGCATCGGCCTGCGCCGCAGCTGATGCAGCTTGGGCTACGTCAGCTTCAGACTTAGCTTTAGCCGCTGCATCTGCAGCAGAGCTGGCTTTTGCCGCCGCAGTAGCCCTGTCAGCTTCCGCCTTAACAGCATTGGCAGAAGCTTTTTCAGYATCGGCTTTTGCTTTTTCAGCTGCCGAGGCTGCACGGCTGTCTTCTGCTGATTTTGCTTTCGCATCAGCTTCAGCCTTTAACTTATCGCTATTTGATTTCGCGGCTTCAGCTTTTGCCTTTTCAGCYRAGGCYTTYTGYRCTTGTGCTTCRGCWGCYGCTGYTGCCAGCTTGTCYGCRGCCTCYTTAGCAGTGGCCCTRGCTCTGTCCGCATCCGCAATTTTAGCTTCGGCTTCYTTCTYTTTTGCCGCTTCCTGTGCAATTACAGCATCCGTTGCTGACTTTGCTTTTTCTGCTTCRGCCCTYTTMGCRTCWGATTCRGCTTTCTTAGCGCTCGCGATGATCGCATCGGCCYYSGCCTTTWCMGCATCYGATTTAGCTTTTGCGGCATCTGCAATCTTTGCCTTTGCTTGTTCCTTGTCCGCTTCCGCTTTCAATTTCTCTGCCACTACYTCCAGTTTCGCTTTTTCCGCGATAGTTGCYTTCTCCTGAGCGCGCGCAATGTACACYGGTGCTAACTTAGCACTGTCCTTCTTAGCTTTTCTTCTCTCTTTAGCAATTTTAATATCCGCTTTGGCCTTCTCCGCCACTGCCTTTGCTTTCGCGGCTTCAGCTTTGGATTTCTCAGCCTCAGCAATAACTGCCTGCGCTTCAAGTATTTTTTGTTCAGCTTTCACCYTCTCYGCTRCRGCTATTTCTGCTTCTGCTTTTTTGATAATCGCATCAGATTCGGCTTTCTTTGCCGCAGCAATTATTGCTTCCGCCTTCCTGATCTCAGCTTGAGCCTTCGCCTTTTCAGCTGCAGCCTTCGCAAACGCCGGATCCTTTTCCACCTCAATAATTTCYACAACCTCAATTTCCCTTTCAATCAACACTTCCTTCTCCACTTCGGTTTCTATCTCCATAATCTCCAACACCTCYACCTCCCTTTCAACTACTTTTTCCAATTCGAGAATTTCCATKACCTCGAGTTCGGTCTGCAATTCRACMACAGTTCCGGGTTTTARATTTTTCCTGTCAAACTTTCCCTCCTCAAGGAAATACAAATCGTGGTTGAAYKYATCTGAAATTGCAGCYGTGTATCGCTGSCCATTTGCSGCCACATAGAAGTTCATATTATCCCKGGTGGAATTGATGGGGTAACCTATGTTTTGTGGTGAAGACCATTCACCATTGTCCCSCTTAGCGATAAAGAAGATATCATATCCMCCCATGCCCTTACTGTACCACCCATTRGARCTGAAATACAACTTCTTGCCATTGGGATGCATAAATGGATTTACATCTTGCCCGGGGGTATTGACCTTAGCACCCAGGTTGATCGCTTTACCCCAACTTCCATCAGGTTGTTTAATGCTCTTATAAAGATCSGCCTTACCAGAGCCACCTTCCCGCTCRCTRCTRAARTACAGCGTAKTKCCATCAGGAGATATCGCCGCGCCAGATTCRTTMMYKCCRGTGTTGATACTTGAACTTAATTTGGCCGGTGAAGACCAGAYCCCTTCAGCAAAAGTCGTTTGGTAAATATTGTTCACACCCTTGTCTTCRCGCCGGAAGAAAAGTGTTTTMCCATYTTCCRTCAAACACAAAGGTGCTTCATTTGCACTGGTTGAATGCTCATAAATTTTGGGTTTTTTCCAGCTCTCCCCAGACGCCTTCGAAATATAAATATCCTCATAATGATGACCGGTACTTACCTCGTTGATTGCCTTATTGCTTTGGTCCTTTCTCAACCTGCGCGAACTAAAAAAGAGCGTAGAGTTATCTATTGCCATTACCGGATTGGCCTCTGAAAAACCCGTGTTGATGCCCTCTCCCATATTTGAGAACTTCACGTTTAAAGGAGTCCTTACCAGATTCTGCGCGTTCATACAGGAGCGAATCTGCTTATCAACATTGATCGGAGGTGCACCGCCATAATTGTCTTTGTAAATCAGGAAGTGGGTCAGGGCTTGCTCGTGCTGGTCAGCCTCCATATAGGCTTCAGACAAAAAGTAAATTGCATCATATGGCGCATTCCTTTCGGTCTTACTGACAAAACTGTACTGCTCGGTAAGATTCTTTACAGAGTTGATGAAATAGGGAAGTGCCTTCTCCTGCTTGTCAAAAGAATTGTGATAGCACAAGCCAAGTTTAAAGTTGATATTGGCGTTCCCTTTATCCTCCTTCAGTGCTTTGAGCCATACAGGTAAAGCGGCTATAAAGTCACCCTTACCCAACAATTTATTGCCCTCTGCAATAAGTGCTTCCAGGTTTACATTAACAATCGGCTCATTCTCCAGGTTGTTAGCCGGTTTTGAGTTTGCTTGAGCCAGTTCCTGACTATTTGTATTTACACTGCAAAAGAGAAGCAATAAAATGAACAGTGGTGATGCTAATTTTATCATAACGTGAGGTATAATTCCAAGAAGTATCTGCTGTAATTGGGCAGATTGATGCAATATCAAATCTACATAAATATCCAGGTTCTTTGTTTGGATTTGCTGCGAATTTTCATTCCGGCACACCGCCAATATTTCTAATGTGATCCACCAACACAATACAATCCTGACATTTAAGAGCAACTACTCTTCGCTCATCTTTTTTTGCGACAAAATGTATTCTTACTCCCTTGGGTGTCGTTTCCACCATCTCAATTTTTTCACCGGCAACGACGGCCGCATTTGGGGATTTTCTACCCGCTGAATATATTTCAACACCGTTACTGGAATACACTGTGACGTGGTTCACATTTTTATATTGCGTTTTTTGACCCGGTAGGCCCATATGTTGCCCACTGCGTCCCTGACCATTACCACCTCCTCCACCTCCACCCCGACCTTGGGCAAACAAAGTTGCAGACATCAGTAAGGCAGCCAAAATGAAAAGCGATTTCACCAATTTAGAATCTATCATAATCAATATATTTGTATCTGTAGCTCAGTGTATTAGTAAGACTATTCACCGAAATTATAAATAATATTGACACATTTAGATATTCGCATAAAGCTCCTGTTAATCCTTGCGATTTCAGTCATTGTGTTCTGGGCCGCCAACCTGATACTCTCACTCTCGTTGCTCCTTGCATTCCTGGCAATATGGTTCTTAAGCGGGCTGAACATCAAGGAGCTAAAGCCGGTTGCCAGGATCAAGTGGTTCGTTCTTGCAATCATTTTTTTTCACAGTTATTTCTCATTTGATCCGGACATTCTCCTGTTTACTCTCTTCAATTGGGCGTTTGCAATCAGTAGGGAGGGGCTCTCTCAAGGAGTGTTGATGGGCAGCAATGTGTTGGTCATGATCCTGATTACAGCATTGGTTAGAAAAACGTCAAAGCCAGAGGAATTGCTGAATGGACTACAAAAATTGGGAATGAGCATTGACCAGGCTACAGTTTTAGACGCGGTGCTGGAAGTGGTGGAAATGAAGGAGGGGAGGAAAAAGAACAGGCGAAAAGAAGACAAAAAAACTGGCCGGGGAAAGTGGAAATTAAGGGATATTATCAGGGGGGAAATTGAATTCCTGGTTGAAATGGTCAACCAGCGAATGGATGAGGCCAGATCCAAATTTAAAAGCAGTCACCTTGCCATCACAGTCACATTTACCACGGCAATCAGCCTCATTCGATTTATCAAGGTAGCTCCGGGATTGCCGATAGCTCCTGGTCACAAAAATGTGTTGATCATGCCTCTTTTCATCAATGCTGTTAAGCTCTCCCAAAAGCGCTTTACCGCAACCAATCTGGGATTTCTTTCCGGCTTAATCAATTTTCTGGCTGGGTTTGGCAAATACGGTCCGCTGGGACCCCTGCAGTTCATGATTCCGGGTATTGTAATTGACCTTCTGGCGCCAATTTTCAAGAACAGTAATTCAATCTTTGTCTATGGCCTGGTAGGTTTTGTAGCCGGCGCAAGCCGGGTCGCTGCGGAAATTTCCCTGGCCTATTTAGTCGGTATGCCTCAGGAGTTTTATTTAGTATATTTACCGTTCATCATTTCACAGTGTTCTTTCGGAATGCTATCAGCTCCGGTAACAAAGTTCTTGAGCAATCACTTAAATCGTGTCTGAAATAATCAACAAGAAAAAGGAAGGTGGCAGGCTGCACCTCAATTCCAAATTCATGCGTGAATCTCTGGTGAGCAAGGAAATTGCCAAAGCGTCTTGCGCACAGGATGAGGTAGATATCATCCCTTATCTAAATGTGATCTCAGTCGGAGGCAGCAGTATATTGGATCGTGGCCGTTCGGCAGTGTATCCTTTAGTTGAGGAGCTTGCCGAGGTCAACAAATCTTATCAATTTGTCATAGGTGTATCCGGAGGAGCAAGAATGAGGCACTCGCTCGCCATTGGATTGGATTTTGGATTGCCAACAGGTGGCCTGGCCACTATTGTTGGTGCAATTGAGGAGCAAAATGCACTGATGATGTATTCTTTGATGGCCAAGCACGGTGCGGTCAGAGTACCTAAGGATCATTACACGGATTTACCGCACTATCTGGAAAATGGCATGATCCCGGTGCTTACAACAAACCCACCTCACCACTACTGGGAAAAGCCGCCAAAAAGAGGTGTTTTGCCAGAGAATGGGTCGGATTTCGGGGCCTATATGACAGCAGAAGTGTTGGGTGCCAGAAGCATGATATTCATAAAGGACCAGGATGGGTTATACGACAAGGATCCAAAAAAACACAGTGATGCTCAGTTAATCAAGCGCATTTCCGCGCAAGAAATTCTTGAAAAAGATCAAGAAGATTTAATTGTAGACTATTCCTTAATAGAAATGCTGACCAAGGCCCGGCATGTAAAGGAAATCCACATTATAAACGGATTAAAGCGCGGGTTACTCATTGAAGCACTGAGAGGAAAAAATGCAGGTACTATTATTTATAAGGACGAATAAATGAGCCCTAAAGAAAACATACAGGATCTCACAAACTATCTTACCTCGTCATTGGAAAGAAGTCAAGCTGACTACAAGGCGGATTTGAAGATATATCCTGATGTGAAGATGATCAAAATCGGYGGRCAGAGCATTACGGATCGTGGGAGATCGGCCATGTTTCCYATTCTGGATGAGATAGTAGAAAAYAARGAGCGGCATCAAATAATGATCTCCTCWGGTGGAGGMACSAGGGCCCGGCACWCGTATCACATAGGGATTGATCTSGGAATGCCAATAGGTGTATTGGCAGAAATGGGRGGTTCCATAACCGTCCAAAATGCCAGGATGATTCAAATGCTGCTCGCCAAACACGGGGGYATATATGTGGATACTCTKGAATTTGATAAAATCCCSCTCTTTTTAAGGATGGGATGTATTCCAATTATGCCAGGGATGCCGCCCTACAGCTTTTGGGAAGATATTCCAGACCAYGGSAGYATTCCGATGAACAGAACAGATACCGGTGTTTTCTTTGTRGGRGAATCGTTAGGTGTTGAAACCATTTACTTTATCAAGGATGARGAGGGTTTATATACCGACGATCCCAAGAAAAATCCAAAGGCCAGGTTCATTCCGAAAATTCACGTGGAGGAGTTGCGCGAAATGGATCTCAATGACCTGGTAGTAGAACGTGTGGTATTAGACTATATGACAAAAGCCAATAGCGTAAAGAAGCTGCACATATTCAATGGGCTGAAGAGRGGAAACATTACGAAAGCCCTTGACGGAGAAGAGGTDGGTACCATTATCTACAGAGATTAGTTTTTCTTTCAATAAATCAGGTTTATAGTTTCTCTAATTGAAAGCTATTCGAACGCGGATCTAGCTTAAGGTACACTTCATCCCCTTTGYTGAGATCAACTCTTTCCGGATCCCGATGAATTTCCAGTACTTGCTCATTTATCAGAATGCGTAGGATTTCCTCCCCTTCCCGATCGATTRTATCGACAATCACCCCRTGAACTCCATTGCCCTTTCCCTTGGAATTATTCAGGAACAGCTCTTCAAATGTTCCCTCTCCCGTTATCCCCCGACTGTCAATCCTATATAYATAGTTCGACCATTGCAAAGTAGCGGCAATATTGTGCGTKACCATAACCGTAACACAATTTTCCTCTTTCGTGTATTGTGAAATTTGYTGACCTATTATCGCRGCCATTTTCTTATCCTGTGCKGTGAAYGGCTCATCGAGAAAGAGTACCCGGGGTTTGAATATGAGTGCTCTGGCAATAGCTGTCCGCTGYTTTTGTCCRCCCGACAATTGAKCYGGCTTTCTATCCTTTAAAGTTGTCAATCCAAATCCRTCTATRTATCGATGTATYARWGATTCATCSCCHYBGATCGAYGCAAACCTCAAATTCTSCYCAACAGTCATATTGGGAAACAAACCRTAATCTTGAAAAACAAAACCCAATTTCCGCCTATCAATCCCCAAACTCTTCTTYTCCGCACTGTCGTACCABAGAAAATCGTCATGTYTAACCCATCCGCTATCTGGCAGCTCCAATCCBGAAAGCATTCTTAAAATCATGGTCTTACCGACCCCTGAATCTCCGTATATGCTGGTAATTTGACCACTTYGCAGCGTGAGATCAATCTCCAGGTTGATCGCTCCTTCCGCAGTGCTTAATTGCTTATTTAGGTGAGCTGTAATCATCCCTGGATAACCTTGATGGCYTTCYKGTTAATACTGTAAACGAAAAGCAGAATAGTGAAMGAGATAGCAAATAGAATGAAAGAATACATATGYGCYGCACCATAATTCAAAGCCTCGACTTCTTCATATATGGCTATYGAAGCCAGCTTTGTYTCWCCMGGKATACTTCCTCCAATCATAAGYACAACACCAAATTCRCCAACYGTATGTGTAAAGGTGAGCACCAGGCTTGTCARCACGGAAGCTTTAATGTTGGGTAGAAGAACTTTAAAMAGCGTAATAAAATKAGATTTCCCCAGGAGYTTTGAAGATTCCTTYAAGGAGTTAGGCAAATTCTCCAATGCGGATTGAATTGGCTGAACCATAAAWGGCAGGCTGTAGATCATAGAGGCAACAACCAATCCTTCAAATGTGAACAAGAGGTTGATGTTCAAATATTCGTTTAAAAAATTYCCGAACAAGTAYTTGGGACCAAATGCAACCAAGAGGTAAAATCCGAGCACCGACGGGGGTAACACCAGCGGCATGGTCACTAAAGCCTCCACAGCCGGTTTCAATCTRAAGCGCCCAAAAGCAAGCCAATAAGCCAGAGGGATTCCTACTAACAACAATGCAATTGTAGTAATGAASGCCAGCTTAAAAGTGATCAGTAGGGGACTCCAATCCATAATCARTGATTATGGTGCAAGATAACCGTATTTCACTAAAATTTCCTGTGCTGACTCAGTGAAGAGATAGTTTAGAAAGACCTGGCACCCTTCCGGGTGATGTTGCTCACCGTAATTKGTAATGACAACCCCCTGCTCTATTCGTGGATACAGAGAAGRATCAACGTTTTTCCAGACACCTTGTCCCTTAGCCTTCCCCAGGACAACACTTTTATTGGTGAGTCCTATATCWACACTCTCACTGAGTACATATTGATTCACCTGTGACACGCTTTCACCATATACCAGCTTGGACTTAATCTTCTCGAATATTGCCGACGCCCTCAAAGCTTCYAAGGCGGCTGARCCATAYGGCGCATTTCTGTCRCTGGCGATTGCGATTTTRGAAATATCATCATCMATGAGACGCTGCAGTCCASTKGACAAATCYTSAACCTTSGTSGACCACATTACCAATGTCCCCAAAGCGTATACTCTCGGTTCMTTTTTCGTTGCCCCCTCTGYATATAAAGCCTGCGGAAATTTCATRTTTGCTGAGAGAAAAAYATCAAACGGCGCCCCRTTTATTATTTGGGAACACAGTTTCCCGGAAGACGCAAATGTTATTGCCAGATCTACTGAGTTTTGACGTTCAAAATCCACCGCCAGCTCCTCCAGTACAAATCTCAAATTAGCTGCTGCTGCGACGGTTAATTTTTCGCTGTTTTCGCTTATCTCATCCTCAGAAATTTTGCTTTTATCCTGGCGATCTTCAGGATATAGACTACATGCTGATAGAAGTAAGAGCAAAACAGCAATGCAGTAGGAAGGAAACAATTTCACAACGCAAAATAAAGCAATAATTTGAGACGATGTACAGCATAAATACGSGTAGGATCTTTATTCTTTATTCATAATATTTCTAATTAAATTTGAACAGTATGGCGAGCAACTGAGTCCCTTGGTTGTCCGTCTATACTTTGTGGGGGATTTCGCGTATCGAGTAATAAAAATCCTGTCTTTGAAAAAGTACCCAGTCTTCTTAACCGCGCTAGCTGCTAGTTTGATATTGCTATCCAGCTCTCCASGCGCCCKGGCCCAGGAAATYTGTGCAATGAGTCCAACAACGGTGACCATGACAGGGTTGCCAGCAACGGTGTGCATCGCATCAGATACGATTTGGGTTTCAGGTATCCCGGCAGGCGGTTATTTAACGGGACCCGGCACATTTGCTAACGGATTTGTTCCAGCTATAGCAGGTGCTGGCTCGCACATGATTTATTACAATACCGGATAYGGCATTGACACCTCCTTCGCGTTTGCACCVGTTGCGGGTKCGGGTACTGGTGTCAGCTTGGGTGATGATCAGGTTGGAGGCCCCTATCCAATTGGATTTAGTTTTGACTTCTTCGGGGTTCCGTTTACAAATTTYTATATCTCTTCCAACGGCTTCATCACRTTTAACACTGATCTGGATAATGGCTGTTGTACAGGCGCTGTATTGCCAGGCGCTGGCACACCAAATAATGTGATCGCGTTTGCCTGGGAGGATTTAGATCCTGGAGGGGGTGCAGGRACCATTGAATATTTCACTGTTGGTTCCGCACCTAACAGAACATTGGTGATGAATTTCATCGCTGTACCTCATTATCCTGGTCCGGGACCAAACAATGATATTACCGTGCAAGTGCTGCTGTATGAATCCAGCAATGTAGTTGAGATTCATACAACGACGATGCCTAMYGACGGAGGAGGTCATACCTTCGGTTTAGAAGACCAGAATGGAGGTTATGCTCACGTATACCCGGGGAGGAACAGTASCGGTACCTGGTCATTAACCAATGAAATGGTGCGCTTTACACCTAACCARTGTGCGTATCAGGATTCTCAGTTGGTATTTGTAGATGCCAGCCCTGATCTGTTAAATACGACGGTAAAYTGYCTGGACCTTGATACTGTAATGTTAACCGTTACGGACAGTTCCTCATTTTACATCTACAATRTWGGGTGCGATACTTTATTTGTCAATAACATTACGAATGTGCTTCCAGAGTTCTCRGYAAACATGAGCACGTTCTTTATACCSGGCGCTGACTCCCAACTGGTAACAGTTTACTTTACCCCTTCTTCGGCCAGCACATTYATTGACACATTTARTATYACGACMAGTGATAGGGATACCACCATATGTCTGGTAGGGGTAGGTGTGCCTCAGCCAATTGCWTCTTTTCTTCCGGATACGYTGTTCGGAACTATMAATGTSTGTTTTGATACRGCTTTTGTRAATCTTACTGTATACAATACCGGMGGTGGGACATTRAATTTYACYACTTCAACCARCACATTCAATCCTGTCATGCCGCTCTAYACAACCAATATGRTCGACAATACAATATCAATGGTTGATTTGGGTACGAACACAGTGCGTGGCTCACCRATTCCGGTGGGTACYGAACCRTGGCGTCTTGAGTTCAAACCAGATGGCTCAGAACTKTGGGTTTCAAACAAGAGCAGCAAYAACATTTCGGTGATTAACATGATTGACAATACCGTCATTGCGACTATTCCAACGGGTACACAACCCGGTGGACTGGACTTTACATCAGATGGCAATTTTGCTTATRTAACSGTTCAGGGAACTTCTGCCATTCAGAAGATTGACTGCAACACTTACACAGTGGTTGCCACCATYGGAGGMATGAATTATCCTGGTGATCTTGTTATYACGCCTGATGACCTCTTCGCTTACGTGGCRGATAGAGGTGATGGCGTGTATCTTGTAGATCTAACGACTGATGCTGTGGTACCAACAGGCCTAACGRTTCCCTTTGCCTGGACCTATCATAGGAGTATTGAGGTCTCTCCYAGCGGGGATTACGTTTATTGTTCAAGATCATGGGGCGGTGCAGATGTTCAGTTTATCAATACTTCAACCAATGCTGTAGACGGCGCTGTAGGTGGATTTAACCAGGCTCACGGATTTACACTCACCAAAGATGGGAGCACTATTTACGCTGCAGACCCATGGAGCGACCGAATAATGATTATTGATGTAGCAACCATGTCGCAAACCGGATTCATCACTGATCCAAGGCTCAGTGATATAATGAGTGTTCGGTTGTCGCCGGATGAGCAGTTTGCCTATTGCTCACGGTCATGGTTTGGTCCCAGCCTGGTAGTTGTTGACCTTGCGAGCAATTCAGTTTTGATGGAYGTCTCCCTTCCCGGGAACGGAGGACATGATGTGGCAATTTCAAATCGTGGGTTTCCCTGGTTATTTACCAATCCAATATCAGGCAGTGTBGTTCCAGGTGACAGCACTATTGTTACGGTGCAGATGTCAGGTTCAGGATTAAATACCGGAGTCTATACGGGTACGGTAATTGTGAATTCAAACGACCCCAACGGGCCTGATACGATTCCTGTGGTCTTCACCATTAACGGATATCCAACCATCGGACTTTCAGATACTTGCCTGAACCTTGATACGGTAATGATTGGGGCAGCGGATTCTTTAGAATTGACCATTTACAATACGGGCTGTGATACGCTGGTGGTAACGAACAGGACCAATTCATTGGCAGCATTCACATTTCCCAATGACACCTTGACGATCCTTCCTGGTGATTCATCATCTTTTTGGGTGGTRTTCACGCCCCTCACGCCTGGCAGTTATAATGATGTTTTATTGATTAGCAACAATGACGTCGACACCGTTATATGTTTGATTGGTGAAGCAATTCCRGCGCCGGTAATATCAACAAATACTGATACGGTATCTGCTACCATATCAAGTTGYTGTGACTCAACAASCCTTCCTTTTACAATCTATAATACCGGAGGAAGYAACTTGTATGTCAAGGTTTCTGACGGACTTACGACACCCGTATTTTACGACGGCTTTGAATCGGGAAACATCAATACCTGGRCGAATGAATCRGGAGTGTATACCAAACAGGTAACGGGCAGCAATCCYTTYCAGGGAAGTAAAGCGCTTGAACTTTTTGGAGCATCCGGCGTTAATCTSGACGGCATCAGTCATACCTTTCCSGTGTCMCAGCCRACAGATATTAGTTGGTACATGAAATCAACCACRACCAATAATRTTGGTGGATTYGTGGTAATCGGGAATAACCCCGTGTTTTGGAACGACGGAATATGTTATATCTATCAAGCTTCCAACGGTCAGTTCTATTTGAATAACGGGTTTTATGGGGC
>NVRW01000081.1 GCA_002400975.1 Flavobacteriales bacterium
CAAAACGTATATTGATACGGTAATGGGATATGTCAATCCTCGTAWCTSTKRWKKWYTWKKGYKGMWYSSWTGCRGTWYKSWKGRAWSTRGYGATTNCMRKWMYKGTTGGAATTRMYRRKAAKSYWKWWSWKMMWGMSYTYARTGTKTTCCCAAATCCRGCYAGYWCAARYGTAACGATCAGTTCTTCTGACATGATCAAAACGGTTGAGATATATGATGTGACTGGAAGAGTTATTCTCAGCATTGTGGATATCAACTCAAAGGAACAGCTAATTGAAAAGGGCAATCTGAATGAAGGACTTTACTTCATCAGAATTTCTACTGAATCTTCATACTCCGTAGAGACGGTGATGTTTGAATAAATTCAATTGATTTACAGAAACCCCGGTTCATTTTCTTGAACTGGGGTTTTTTTATACCCGCTCTTTAACAATAAGTGGCATCCCTCCTTTAGGTCGCAAGGTGATCAATGGCTCAAGGGCNACTTGATAATCSGGGTCTATTGAAAACGTGAATTTCTGGCAAAGAATGGCCAATACCAATTGCATTTCCAGTAACGCAAAATTACTGCCTATGCAAATCCTCGGACCTCCCCCGAAAGGAAAGTAAGCATATCGATTGCGGTCTTTGGATTGTTCATCAGAAAATCTCTCTGGATCAAACTCATCAGGATTCTTCCAAAACTTAGGATCCCTGTGCATCACGTAAGGTGCCATCATAATTTCATCCCCCTTTCCTATTCTAAAACCTCCTACCTGATCCTCACCCAGAGCATGCCTCTCTATAATCCAGGCCGGGGGAAACAGCCTCATTGATTCTTCGATTACCTGCAAGGTATATTTCAGTTTAGGGACGTCTGCCATTTCCGGTGTTCTTCCTCCCAGTACTGAACYGAGTTCAGCGTACAACTTCTCCGAAACATTGGGATATTTGGCTATAAGATAGAGTGTCCASGTTAAAGCATTGGCGCTTGTCTCGTGCCCGGCYGTGAAAATTGTCATYACCTCATCACGAAGTTGTTTCCTGTCCATGACTTCACCAGTTTCTTCATCCTTAGCATTGACCAACATAGAAAGCAAATCCAGTTTATCCGATGGATTTTCAAGACGTTCATCAATGACCTTTAATATGATCTTATCGATCACATTCCGGGCCCTCTTAAATCTGAGATTAGCTGGCGTAGGAAGCCATAGCGGCCAGTGAATGACCTCGTGTACGCGCACATAGATGTTTTCAATCAAAATCCCCAGGGATACACCAATTTCCGCAGCGCTGACATTGAGGTCCTTACTCATGAGTGTTTGACCAACTATACGCAGTGTAACCGCCATCATTTCCTTATGAATATCAATCGGTTGATTCAAGCGTTTATCCACCTTCCATTGTTCCGCCATTTCAATCGTATATGACGACATCGTTTTTGCAAATGAGGAAATTGGTTTTCTGTGGAATGCGGGTTGGGCCAGGCGCCTGTGAAGCAACCAGGACTCCCCTTCGTTAGTGAGCAAGCCCCGGCCCAGGAACATCCTGAGAAACCTGTAGTTACTTCCCTTTAGGTAATTTTTATTGTTTGTTTGGAGCACGTGTTTTATGTGCTCTGGTGCCGTCAGATAAATAATGCGCATTCCAATTGCCTTGAAGTGCGAAACACCCTCATAGTTCCTGGCTGTCCTGGTCAGGAATCCAATAGTATCCTTGCTGATTTCTAGCGCTGAACCTAGCCAGGGAGGGCCTTTGGGTCCAGGTGGCCGCTGTAGTGTTTGTCTCAATTAATTACATATTGGTTGGACTATCAACCCAATCTCCATGCTTCTTAATAAGCTCAATAAGCGAATTTACTGCTCCATCYGCCGGTATGTTCCGCTGBACGACTTCCTGCCCTTTGTAGAGTGTTATCTTATCTACACCGGTACCTACATAHCCATAGTCGGCATCTGCCATCTCCCCCGGGCCGTTTACGATACACCCCATAATACCGATCTTCACCCCTTTTAAGTGATCTGTTCTTGCCCTGATCTTTGCGGTAGTTTCCTGAAGATCAAAAAGGGTTCTCCCACAAGACGGACAAGAGATATACTCCGTTTTRGATATCCTCGTTCTCGTTGCCTGCAGCGTTCCGAACTGAACGGCATTGGATGTTCCCTCCTGGCCYACATCTGCMTTTAACCACACACCATCACCTAGCCCATCGAGCAGCAAGCTGCCCATATCAGTAGGCGGATATATCAATAAATTCCCGGACTCTACTCCYCTGTAATTACGTTTAATGATCACCGGTGCTACAGATCCGATATTCATTAGTTTTACAATCATCCTCCGCTGATCCGCCATTCCATGCTCATTATCCGTATCCAATACAAATACCACACTYGTATCRTCAACCAARGATTCAATCAAGTCCGTGGTCAGGTTMTCGGCATTGACAATTATGAAGTTCAGTACATCTGACTTCTCTTTAACTTCCAGGTACTCATCCGCACAAAAAAGCGGATAGGTTTGCGCTTTTTGTTTTGTGCGCCAATGCGTGAAATCATTTACAATACCCAAGGTGCCCGGAATTTCAAAGTTCAGGTCCTTTGCTCCTAAATATAAAAAGTCGCAAGCCTGATCCGTCATGCTCCACTTGTCCAACTCCTCAGAGTACTTATAACCCACGGATGCCAAATCATGATACTGCACATCCTGCCYGGCAAAATCCGCATAAACGCGAGGCACATTGCTTCCACCRATATTGAGCACTTCCCTGGTTGTTCGCCTGTGATGTTCGTAAGGATTCACCGGATATTSYYCRACCTCCATGATAGGCGTATGACTYGCCCGGTTGGCATAACGGGCAACAAGCTCTTTAGCAACMGGGATTTCAAATTCCGGYTCCTCTGTTAGAGAAACACGAATTGTATCGCCTATTCCATCTTCCAGCAGAGCCCCKATMCCCACTGCAGATTTAATTCTGCCATCTTCAGCCTCTCCGGCTTCAGTCACGCCCAGGTGGACCGGATAGTTCATTCCCTCTTCCTCCATTTTTGAGATCAGCAATCTATAAGCCTGAACCATTACAATGGTATTACTCGCTTTCATTGAGAGGACAATCTCATGGTAGTTTTCCCTTTCGCAAACCCTCACGAATTCCAATGCCGACTCTACCATGCCCTGCGGBGTATCBCCGTAACGATTCAATATTCTATCCGACAATGACCCGTGATTCGTTCCTATGCGCATAGCAGTACCGTACTCCTTACATATTTTBACCAGGGGCAGAAATCGGCTCTCCAATCTCTCAAGCGTCCCTTGATATTCGCTATCCGTRTACTCCCGGATAGCAAATTTCTTTTTATCDGCATAGTTACCCGGATTDAYGCGCACTTTCTCAACTATACGAGCGGCTATTTCCGCAGCATTBGGGGTAAAATGTATATCTGCTATCAAGGGAGTTTCGAAACCVGCCGCTCTGAGCTCCTTCTTAATATTAGCCAGATTCTCHGCCTCCTTCAGGCTCGGAGCCGTGATCCTAACCAACTCTCCACCAGCCTCAATTATSCGGATTGACTGGGCAACGGTTGCCTGGGTATCCATCGTATCCGTTGTGGTCATGGACTGAACCCGTATTGGCTCCTCACCCCCAAGAGACAAGTGCCCGATATTCACYMTCCTCGTCTGATATCTCGAGTAACTGGTTAGTGAATTGCAATATGCAGAGCACATTTCAAGGCTGTCCTTAACCTGTSCTRTGGTYGTCGTCATTATGGATTCTTTNATTTAATCTGCTTTAGCTTSTCAGCCACTTCTTGCACAGCTTTCTGCTGACCYTCTATGACCTTTGTAGCTTCTTCCTGGTCTTTTTTGTTTGTGATCAAATCCTCCTCCGCYGTTTTGATRTTMTCCGTGGCAGTCTCGATCTCATTATTGTACTTATCTATATTCTGATGCARCCGGTCGTTGGCTTTGACTAATTTCTCTAACTCTTTTTCCTTCATGAGGAGCAATTTCTCCRCTGCTTTWATTTCGTCTTCTATCCCMGCGGTTGTCAACCTCACTGCGAAATCGTASACCATACTTTTCGCCGKTCCGGAGCCGCTATGAGCTCCATTGACAAATGCGCCTCCCAGATCAAAACCGACAACCAACTCAACATYGTCTCCAGATTGATTTGTCTTAGCGTATATATCCAGGGTATTGCTACTGATGGAAGAAACCAGYGCATTGTCTGCCAKGATCTCSCCCCCSGATTTAATTTTTTCGGGGCTAAATTGCTTCATGAGYGCCCTCCATTCCTTTTTCACATCGGATTCCYTCACCTGATAGATTGTGGTGACATAGGCGTCATGTCGGCCACCYCCRATACCCTTGTTGGAAATATCCACTTTCACCTTTTGGGCAAAAATCACATCARCGGATAAKAGTATAGTAATTGCAGTTAAAAACGATAGTACACGCATTGTATTTGCTTTTATTTATTCTGATGATTCGGAACTTTGGAYGCTACTGACRCCTCCAGAGACTATGAACTTCATAACCGTTGCCGSTGAAACGTYGAGCGGCGTAATATATTCTTTTGACACTATAAACTGATTACCAGACCAGGCATAAGAGTGTGGTAAATAAACGGAGACCATCTCAGCACCGATCCCCAATTCACTCAGATCCGAACTGGTGACGAAGCCCAACTTCTGGATGTTRGAGTCTGCRGACATTTKCACCAATACTGGTTGATCAAAACTTTTCTTAGATCCAAAGAACCCAGACATCARATCTTTGACCGCTGAGTAAATGATCTTGACCAATGGTGCTTTATTGATCCAACGCTCAAAATAAGAGACCAGGGGGCCAGCRATGATYGTAGACCCAAACACYCCYGCTAAAGTGATCAACACSACAATTACCAACAATCCAAGTCCGGGAATCTTCATTGGCAAGATWCCRTCRACAAGTACAAAGACTTTATATAACACAAAAAAAGTAACCGCTACCGGYACTATAAAGAGCAATCCTTGAAGAAAATAYCCCGCTAATTTTTTCATYTCKATRTYAATCTRYAGYTAATATTTAAAGTTAATACAATATCGGATAACRGCAAAATTCTSACCYGAAGTGAASARCRATTTTCATTTRCYAAAATTCACTAATTTCGAGATATGGACTATCATATCCTGAAACTYATCCATATAGTCTCKGCTACGCTTATGATCGGAGCTGGAATYGGGAGTGCATTCTAYYTGTTCCTTTCCTAYAAAAGGTAYCAGGCGTCTACTTTAAAGGATGTRCTKAAATTGGTAGTAATGGCGGACAGCGTTTTTACYGCMCCATCTATTATTATTCAGTTCATYACGGGCMTGATGCTTTCRARCATGCTCAGTCTCACCTCCACAGATTGGTTTTTGATAGTTATGGGAGTGAGCGGRTTAATTCTTGTTATGTGGCTCAGRGCYGCTTTTCTCCAAATTAAGCTGCGAAAAATATTGGAAAAGGAAAATGAGATCACCCCTGAATTCCATYATTTGATGAAAGTSTGGTTTTATCTTGGTGTTCCTTCTTTTCTCGGTGCWTTGTATCTCTATTACCTTATGGTATATAAACCTTTTGTATAAGATGAACATCCTCGTTTTAGGTGCATCTGGATTTATTGGCAATGCCTTGTTTCACACTTTGGTCTCAAAACACAATGTGAGCATMGCMGGGAGAASSCRAATTGAKGGATTTAACCAGTGGCAACATCTCGACTTCTCTGTTGACGACAATTGGTCGGSRCTGCTTACAGATATAGATCTMGTCATTAATGCCATTGGTATTATTGAGGGTGATTTTGACCGCGTCCAAACACAAGGGCCAATTGCMTTRTTCAAGTCGTGCATTGCCGAAAACATCAAGATCATCAACATTTCGGCTGTAGGTGCGGAAATGGCCCAGCCTCCGACGCAGTTCCTGCAGTCGAAGAAAGCGACGGATGATTTCTTGCTCAATTATGAACATGCCAAAGTTATCTACCCGGGGATTGTTATTGGTCGTAATGGCAAAAGTTCTCAGTTTTTTGCTGCGGTATCTCAACTTCCGGTTATTCCGCTAATAAAGGATGATTCCCCATACGTTCACATCTCGCAACTTACGGAATTGGTTGCGCAGGTTGTGGATAATTTCAAYACMTGGGAAARTCAAATTTTYGCTACGTCCGRGAAGGAAAGYTTRAAGGACATACTAAATGCSATGAACAAAGGMARGGCAATTTACATCCCWGTGCCTCAATTAGCYGTTRCATTGTTCTWYGCAGTATTCCCGAAAGCCTSTATCGGAATATTCAATAAGAATACSCTTAAAATGCAGGCCGTCATCTCCTCCAGCGACTATGAACCSAGATTTGACAAGGCAAGCRGTAAAATTGATCCGGATAACCTTATACCAAGTGAYGTGTTCGTAAAAGCCCTGGCCCTATTTGCCATTATGTTTATTTGGGTTTGGTCWGGTGTAAGTTCGCTGGTATCCTGGGAAAAAAGTYATGAACTCATGCAAGAAATCGGTGCTGATGACAGGCTYGCTCCATTGTTCATATACCTGGGAAGCGGAGTTGATATTTTGCTGGGTTTTGCAATATAYTGGMGTAAACAGCGAAGAAAGATCATTGTTACCCAGCTCCTGTTCATCGCAGTATACATGTTAATTCTAACTGTATTGGCCCCACATTACTGGATGGATCCCCTGGGTGTACTGAGTAAAAAYATTCCRCTTATCGCTCTGAGCTATTATTTGTTTCAATTGGAATACAGAGCAAARCCATAGCTTCCWGATTAGATCAACGATTTTTTGCCGCCTTTTTYAGTTTAAYCATGTAGYACAAACCAGYTGGCCAGTTCAGTGGATTTCTTGCCCCCAGGCGTTTGTAGACTTTCTGATCTTTCCTGGTTAAATCCAGGTAACCAGATTCCAACAGGCAGGGAAGGTGGCTCTTTCTCGCCATTTTTTTCAGCTGYTTGCAGGAYAAAGAATCACTCAACYCMTGGAYCYTAACCAGCAAGCAGTACCCCATATCCAGTGCCCATTCCTGRCCYGCCGGAGAAAACCGACTYWYATGGGTTTCAAGAAAGAAYTTGCAATACTTATAGCCGTACTTGATCAGGTATCCACGTTTACCACAATCCCGGATCGAGTCCTGGTAAAGGTARTAATCACAGTCGCCTCTTTCYGGYRCGGCTTTTCGCTGTGCRCAGCTTCCTGCAGCAATAAGMAGAAGWAACAAAATAAAGATTGGTCGCMGATTCACTATTCATAGGAGGTGGGCACCACCATGGAYTTCTTTGGTTGTGAAAGGATCACCAGGGTTTGCATATTCCCGATCTCCTCAACCTTGCTCAATTTATTCGTTATGAGATCCTCAAACGCCGGAATGTCGGCCACCTCAATTTTCAACAGGAAATCACATGTGCCAGTYACCTGATAACACTCCACRATTTCCTGTATCATGTTGATGCTGTCCTTAAACTCCGAAATRAAGTTCTCAGCCTGCCTTCCCAGGGATARCTGAATAAATGCCTTAATVCCTATGCCTAAAGTAGACTCATCCACYGTAGCGTGGTAACCGGTAATGATTTTGGCTGCCTCCAATTTCCTCACACGTTCCAGAGTTGGCGCCGGGGATAAGCCAATTTCTTCAGACAGTTGAAGATTGGTAATCTTCCCATTTTCCTGTAGYTTTTTTAAAATYTGCAAATCTGTCCTGTCCAGCTTGTCTTTACTCATTTCGAAAAATTTTATTTTGTATTCRGCTAAATCYAGCTTGATAACATCTCTCAAAATTAGRRTTTTTTTTAAAATGGCAAATTTTATTCTACATTCAGGCTATTKCCCWAAGTTTATAYCACAAACAAACCYGATGCAATYCTATCAGCGTATAGCTTCCCCTTCTTTGTCARGGTGTAATTTCCATCTTTCTCWGCCACCATTTCGCTCAGATAATCGSCTATATYCTTTTCGAAGTGCTCAACGAAGTCCYGSCCGAACCTCAATTGCACCTGGYTAATCTCYAYACCCCAAATAGTTCTCAAAGAGGTCATAACATATTCGTTRTACTGATCATTGAKGGACAGGATTTCATGGTTATAGTCGGGTTCCCCKTGCTCTAATCCCTTGATATATTTAGGCGTATTGGCTACGTTCCACCGTCGCTCGGTACCGTTAAATGAATGGGCAGATGGGCCCAATCCAATGTATGGCACTCCCTTCCAATAATTAGTATTGTGTTTTGACCGACAACCGGGTTTCGAGAAATTGGAAATCTCATAATGCTCATATCCATTTGAATTCAGGGTTTCAACCATCATTTCAAACTGGTACGCAACTTTGTGGTCGTCAACCGGAGCAACGCGGCCCTTTTTTATAAATCGATCCAGGGGAGTGCCCTCTTCGACTGTTAACGCRTAAGCTGAAATGTGTGGAATGTTCAGGTCGATCAATTTCCGGAGATTATCCAGCCACGTAGAATCCGATAATGTCGGCATGCCGTAGATTAAGTCAGCGGTTATATTCTCAAAGCCAGCTTTCAGGCTGTTCTTTAAAGCTGTCAGGGCATCCTTTGAATTGTGCGCCCTGTTCATGAATTGAAGGTCCTTATCGTTAAAAGACTGTACTCCAATACTCAAACGGTTTACCGATGTACTCCGCAGGGTTTGCAGGTATTCATTTCGAAACACCGTCAAGTCATCAGGGTTAGCTTCCAGGGTAACTTCAACATCCTCACCTGGTTGATAATTCTCGTATAGGGCGTTGAACAGTTGAACTAAAGCATCGGACGGTATAAGGCTTGGTGTCCCCCCACCAATATAGATAGTCTCAATTGGCTCGGTCAAATATCCCTGGCGAAGGGTTATTTCCTTATGCAGGGCTTTGAGAAGAGGTTCAATGAATTGCGAACTGGTTGAAAAATGAAAATTACAATAGTGACAGGCCTGCTTACAAAATGGGAAGTGAATATAAATGCCTGCCATGCTAATTGGTGATTGTGCAGTGTAAATGTAAAGTTCCTTTGGTTTGGCTATCTTTGAAATTAGGTCCACACATAAAATTGAATCCAATGAAAAGATATTTAATTATCTCAATATTTCTATCGGTCTTAATTCTTTCTTGCAAAAAAGAGCTACCCCCGGTTGTCCCTGTTTCCCCTTTCACTTCCGGCTCATACTTTATAGAGGGAATGGTTGACGGTGTGCTGGTAAGAGCTGATTACGTTTGTGGATTCAGTGGGTGTGCTATGAATGCTGGAAATTATAGTGATTTCATGGAATGGCTAACCATGCAACGAACTGTATCAGCRTCTGATGATAAAGGATGGRGTATTCTCATTGGCGATGTTATTCTGGACAGTTGGGTGGTGCCTGACACATTAGATGCCTCAAGTTTATTCGATCAGGAAAACCTTGACCTAAGCTATTATAGTGGACCGTGGGTTAGTGATAATAATTACCTGGTTGATGGAGTGGTTCTGGGAGATAGTTCATTTCAACTAATTGTAACAAGCAAATCCGGAGATGTCATAGAAGGAACATTTAGTGGCCAACTTCGAAACGGAAGTGATACCAGCAATATAGTTACCGTAACCAACGGTAAGTTTAGAATCAAAATTATGCGGGTTTAGGTTTTTTTTTAAATCAAGACGAATGGTTAAGTGAGTCTTATCGTCTTCCGTTCTGGCATCCGTTCTATTAAGTCAAATCCGACTATTTCCTGAGCACAACTCTAAATGTTGTGCCCTTACCTATTTCTGAATTCTTAACAAATATTTTTCCTCCATGATAGTTTTCTATAATCCTTTTACATAGAGACAACCCCAATCCCCAGCCCCTTCTTTTTGTCGTAAAACCGGGTTCAAAGACTTGCTTAAAAACAGATTTAGCCATCCCCTTTCCAGTATCACTGATGTCAATATAGACGAATTGAGTTCGATCAGACACGTCAATTGTAATATCACCGGCACCATTCATCGCATCTACGGCGTTCTTGCAAAGATTTTCAATTACCCACTCAAACAAGGATTTGTTTAAAGGAGCCAATAGATCCCTGGTCTCTTCAAAGTCCATGCTGAACCGGACTTTCTTTGAGACCCGGTTGCTGATGTAGCTTACTGCCTCTTCCAGGATTAAATTCAGGTTCGCAGGTTCCAGATTGGGCATAGAGCCGATCTTGGAAAATCGTTCGGTAATTGTTTCCAACCTCTTCACATCTTTTTCAAACTCCTCCAGCGTACCCTCATCAACTGATTTAGTTCGCAATACCTCCAGCCAAGCCATTATAGAGGAAAGAGGGGTGCCAAGCTGATGCGCTGTTTCCTTAGCCAGTCCCATCCAAACCTGGTTCTGCTCAGCCTTTCTGGAAGTACTAAACGCAAAGTATGACACCAAAATAAAGAGGCTGATTACGGCTAACTGGATGTAGGGAAAGTACTTGAGCTGAATAAGAAGAGTCGAGCTCTTGAAGTAGATGTATTGGAAATAATCATCACCAATAGCCACTTCAATTGACTCATTTTCTGCCCTCATGATTTCCAGCTGCTCCTCCAGATAGCCTGGCTCTTCAGCAGCAGCAGAATCAAGATTTACAAATGAGAGCACATTCCCCTCTTTATCCGCCAATATTACCGGTACAGTTTCGTTATCAATAATCACTTTAAGAACAAACGAGAGGTCAGCACTACCCTGCGCATTGGCCAATTGCTTCGTGGCTTCTGCCCAGAGCTCTACCTTCTTGCGCTCCTCCCATTGCAGTTTGGTTACCAAGGTGTTCGTGTACCAAAGTGAAGACAATCCTATCACAACCGCTATTGCGAGTAGAATAATTTTCCAGTATTGTTTCTTCGAATAAATATTCACGGTTATCGACTACAAGTTTTTACGAATGTACGAATGTGATGTTGAATAGTCATTCGGATGAAAGCCCAATGAGTCTTCATGGAGCTAGCGGTCGATTCATCTTCCGTTAAACCGCCAGGTGGCGACCATTGATGGGCCAAATCCAGATAACATCCCTCAAGCTTAAAAGTCATCATCGTCCTCTTCAAGGTCCTCATCTTTGGCATCTTCATCCCATTCAATGATAAAGTAATCATCGCTAAACTTTTCCTTTGAGTTTTTTTTGTTCTTCTTCTTGTTCTTTTTGATGGTTGTGTCCTTTTTGAACCATCCAAACTCCTCATTCAGAATAGCTTTCAGGGTCTGTTTCTCCGCTTTTAAGTCCTCTCCTATTTTCTGAACGTAACTCTTTTTATCATATTTAAT
>NVRW01000082.1 GCA_002400975.1 Flavobacteriales bacterium
GCTTCCGTATCTACACCAGCAAAAACCGTAGCTATTTTGTCCGGAATCTTCGAGTTTTGGATGGCGATCTTCACTCCCGGTCTTGCGTTTGCGGCAGCACATCCACATACAGAATTCACCAATACCAAGGTGGTGCCTTCGGTGGTGTCAAGCGTCTCTCTAACTTCCTCGGCTGTTTTTAACTCCTTAACTCCTGCCGATGTTAAATCGGTCCGCATTGGCGCTACTATTTCTTCTGGATACATGGTATAATTATTAACGTTATTATTCCGACAAAATTACAAAAGTATCAGCATACATCGTCCCTATGCAGGGCTCTTTACTCTCCCTAATCTGTAGCCTAAGGGATATTAGCAGCTCAGCATAGCACAAGGCTAGCAGAAGTATGTTCTGCGCAGCTTACCTTCAACCCCCATCTACCTCTTTGCTGCAAAGAACTCTGTGAGCAGTGAACTGCAATCCTCCTTMAGTATTCCTTTGACAATTTCAGTTTTTGGAAACAACACATCACCTGCCAYTTTCYGATAACCCCKCTTAACATCAGCGGCTCCAAAAACCAGCTTTCCCAGCCGGGACCAATAGGCCGCACCAGCGCACATTGTRCAAGGTTCCAGGGTGACATAAAGTGTACATTCATCCAGGTATTTRCCACCGAGATATTCCATAGCYGAGGTRAAAGCCTGCATTTCAGCGTGTGCAGTACTGTCCGTAAGCGTCTCAATTAAGTTATGTCCACGGCCAATCACCTGCTTATTACACACCACCACCGAGCCTATGGGCACCTCACCGATATCCATTCCCTTCCTGGCCTCATTTAATGCTTGCTTCATGAAGTACTCGTCCGAGAAATCAATTAATTCCATGCCGCAAAACTAGCGAATATCCTTGCCATCAGGCGGAGTTGGTAGGTGCATCAGACGAAATCCATGATTTCCTTCCCAATAAGCCTTCTGAGCTAAAAATAAATATCGTAAATTAGAGTTMTMNTTATTAGYKCYYSSRAWKWYMWRWRSARAKWYMWCYWYTWTWTYYRSCWKKCWTYKTCTGCATGGTCATWATTGGCTTYRCYGCCMATGCTTCRCACAATCGTGCGGGAGAGATAACRTACACCTGGCTATAYGGCAATACGTATGAGATAACSGTRACAACGTATACCAAGGTTMARGAAAATKCCGCTGACAGATGTGATTTATTGGTGTATTGGGGWGACYMRGATAAGGATACCCTACKCCGTTCAAACGGCCTKTTYAACRSWRWRTGTGGTTCAGTTGCYGGAGARGGRGTGMTGATYGMKGATGACATTAASAAGAACRTATATATCGGTCAGCAYACYTATCCMGGSCCMGGAATYTAYAGRATTACRATGYTGGATCCCAATCGCAACAAGGAGGTGGCCAATATGCAGGATTCTTTCAATACCCCTTTCTTCATTTTYTTRACATTTATGATTGGAACGAGTKTYCCAGACGGAATGGANACGAACAGTTCACCWGTAATTTTAAATCCACCTATTGACGATGCTTGTTCGGGYAAACTTTTCGTACACAACGCCGGMGCCTTTGATATAAATGGMGATAGCATCTCCTATGCCTTARCTAAATGTTATGAGGGAATAGATGAKAATGTGAATCCACCRTTTCTGGTTGAAGCKCTGGGGTATTTCACGCCTAATTTTATTGATATAGATCCTGTGTYGGGCGACCTGCTTTGGGATACGCCTCCGCCTATAACACCTGCCAATGACCCTACGGGACGTGGTTTTGCTGAATACAACGTCTGCTTTGAAATTATCGAATGGAGAAAKGGAGCYGTTATCGGCAGGATTCAGAGGGATATGCAAATTACAGTGTGGCCATGCAACAACGACCCACCARTTATTACGGCCATGGACACATGTGTGCTCGCTGGTCAAACAATTAATATCAGCGTGAATGCCATTGATCHGGACTTTGTAGGTCCCGACTCGGTTACCCTGGAGGCTAGTGGMGGACCYTTTTTRYTGAGCAAYAGTCCTGCTACCTTTACGCTTGCYTCYTCGCCTCCRGCCGGACAGGCCAATGGAACCCTRAATTGGCAAACAAACTGCTCACATGTGCGCAAACAACCATATGSGGTAACRTTTAAAGCTGAGGACAACCATCCAGGCCCTAAGCCAGAGGTTTCYCTSGTTGATTATGAAACCATWGGAATAACGGTTATCGCTCCTGCTCCGACGGGATTACAGTCGGCGCCGAATGGGAACTACATCGATCTCTCCTGGGATGTAAGTACTTGTTCAGGAGTAACGGCTTACAAAATTTACAGGCGAAACGGATCATTCACCGGCACCATAGATTGTCCTTGTGAAAGTGGCGTTCCCGGTTTTGCAGGGTACGATCTTCTGGCAACTGTAACGGGGCTCAATACGCTCAACTATTTGGATGACAATAACGGAATTGGGTTGATTCATGGAGTTGATTATTGTTATCGAATTGTTGCTTGCTTTGCCGATGGTGCYGAGAGCTGTGCTTCTGTTGAAACTTGCTCAAAGCTGRATTTAAATGTGCCYATYATTACCCATGTAAGCGTCGGAACTACGGATCTGAGCCTGGGTCGGGATACCTTAATTTGGTCAATGCAACAAATACTGGACACCAACGGGTTCCCGGGTCCTTACCATTAYAAAATATATGAGTCCCCGGATTTCAATTCGGCCGCCCAGCTGATAGCCTCAACCCCSGTAAACGACTCGCTACACCTAACAGATACTATTTATATACACAATGGAATTAATACTGAAACGGTTCCCCATTCTTATAAAGTGGTGCTTTACAGTGACACTGAGATCGTAGGATCAACTCATATAGCCTCCTCTATTTTTCTCTCCATTGTGTCAAGTGACGACCGCCTGGACCTGTCATGGCAGGCGAACGTACCRTGGACYAACACGCAGTATTTTATTTACCGGTTAAATGACCTCACRCTCAACTTTGATCTGATTGACTCAACATCCACCACYRCCTTCGCTGACACRGGACTYATCAATGGGCGAGAGTAYTGCTACTTCATAAAAAGCGTGGGTTCGTATTCAGTAACGGGTCTTRTAGATCCAATTATCAATTAYTCCCAGGAGTCTTGTGAGATTCCTCTGGATAAAACGCCTCCATGTGCACCGGATTTGGTSGTTTCACSYWCTKGWRWTMYWMMGGRAMWKWSSSKKRSMNGGAASAMTCYMAAYARWKSMTGYGCARRWRAWGYAWTGTATTACAATATCTATTACGCGGCACTTTTTGGAGAAGAACTTGAGTTTTTACAATCTGTATCTCCGGCTACTGAAACATCATTGCTGTTGAGCAATCTTAAGTCCATTGCGGGTTGTTACGCCATTTCAGCCGTTGATTCATTTAGCAACGAGAGCRTTTTGAGTGAYTCAATRTGTGTTGATAATTGTCCTGAATACTCTYTGCCTAACGTATTCTCACCTGATGGAAACGACKTGAAYGACTATTTCATTCCATTYCCCTACAAATTTGTGGACAAGATTAATATGAAGATCTATGATCGYTGGGGRCAATTGATATTTGAAACGAATGAYCCAGATGTAAACTGGGATGGCAAGTATTACAGGAACAACCGGGATGTTTCTGAAGGAGTGTTTTATTATATAGCGGAGGTTGATATGATTGGATTACACGGCAYCGTTACCAAAACCTTAACGGGCTTCGTGCACCTCYTGCGCAGCAACCCGGCTAATACCAACTGATTTCGGAATTGGGATTTACAATTTGAAATTTATTACAGYGAGTCYRATGCCATTAYTCCCMTGCCCCAGRTCCCCGGTCCCCATTTGGCATTTVCCTTTCTKGTTATCTTATAATTTCTCCYGCHYATGTTTACCGGTATAGTWGAAGAAGTAGGYACAATCGTATCRTTGGAACATMTTGGCGGCAATCTGCAACTGGGGATTCAAGCCAATTTCAWRGATGAGTTGAAGATCGATCAGAGCATTGCTCACAATGGYATCTGCCTTACSGTAGACAATGTAKYMAGTGATCATTAYACMGTMRTRGCTRTAGCCGAAACACTATCCAAGACCAACTTGAACCAACTGGTTTCCGGAGCWMGGATCAACCTTGAGCGCTGTATGATAGCTGGGGATCGAATAGACGGACACATTGTCCAGGGACATGTTGACCAGACTGCCAMTTGYATAGATAAGATTGAGAAGGATGGAAGTTGGGAGTTCACATTTGAATACGASAAGCAAAGCGGTAATATAACCGTCGAAAAGGGTTCGATTTGCATAAATGGCGTTAGTCTGACCGTCTTCAACTCAGAGAAMSAYAGGTTCTCTGTTGCAATTATTCCCTACACATACGAGCACACAAATTTTGAGAGTCTCGATATCGGTACTTTGGTAAATCTGGAATTCGATATTATTGGGAAGTACGTACAGAAAGTGGTAGGAGATCAATAANCCCCCGACACCTCCTTTACCTGATGGACTGAATCTCTAAATCCAACTCAAATATCAAATGGAAAGGCAAGGTAATGCTAACAGGCTGTTACATCAGTACATCCCAGRTATCTTCCGCACTACCACCACTTGCCCAGTCTTTGTATTTCTCCGAGCCTCCCCTTGCAAGCCAATCCGAATCGATGGTGAGTTTTGAGCTGATGCCACCGCGAGGATTGCAGATCATGACAATTCGCATCCTATCGGGCTTGTAAACCTCCATCAGGTGATCATAAAAGATATTGATCAATCGYTCATAGGAAACGATGATATTTCTAAGCTGAYAAACGTATTCTTTRACTGACTTYAATTCAATGACCTTATCCGTGGGATAGAATGTYAAATACATCGTTGCAAAATCTGGTTGGCTGCTCACCCCTAAAAAAGTGAATTCCGGAATTTTGATCTTTATCTCATAGGCACCTTTGGAGGGGTTAGGAATAGCCTTTAGAATGCTCTTGTCAATTTGCTCGTATGGTTTCTTGCTGCTCATGATGAAGATTTAGGTGCCTGGCTATCGCGTTGGCTGAGCCAGTCGAAGCCCAGGCAGGCGCAAAAGTATAAAATAACATGGATTTTCTGTAATCCTACCTTCATCAGTATCCTTGCAATTTACGAATCCAATACCTCCAGACAGGTTTCGCACCAGGTGGGGCCAATCTGATATATCCAACGGCAAGGGAATTTGGGGAATGCAATCAGGATAATTTGCYGGAAYYCCATTTGTATGATSGCACATATTCCCAATCSYGGATGYTTGAACTATCTGATTATTGTCACAAATCCAGCGCGATCATCASCACCGTTCAGTTTTAAAAGATAATAGTAAGTMCCGGCTACCARGGGYTTGCTAACGAAGTTGTCACCATCCCAATTATTCTCATATTTCACGTCTTCAAAGACCATCATTCCCCATCTRTTAAATATCATGAGGTGGACAGGCTCATAGAGCAATATCTCGTTGATAAAGAAGAAGTCATTGATCCCATCACCATTTGGTGTAATAATATTGGGAATCGTTTTGATATCAATGGTGATTTCAATCCAATTGGACTCAGTTCTGAGATTTGTGCCGGCCTCTGTTGATCGTATCATCAGTCGATACGAATTGGCAAGCAGGGATTTGTCATAGSCATATGTCGTGATTGGATCAGCATTCATATCCAGCCGCCTCCAGGCAGCATTATTAAYGCTCTCCAAAAGTTCATAAACCGGATCATCCCATCCCCAATATCTCGTCCATAACAAGTCCATAATACCCGTATCCCCAAGGTTTTGCGTGCCCAGGAGAAGGATAGACTGGATCGTATCAGATACCGGCGCTAGCAATAAATTTGGGTCCAGAACCATCTTGACCATGTAGTTATAGGGAGTATCTGTAACGCTGACATTYACATCAGTGAACGTGGTGTCATTTATATCGAAAACGGATCCTATCGAATCATAYCCAAAACCKGGATTGAGACTTCGATGAAYATCATAGCGAAKGAAATAAACATCTTGAAAATTTTCCGTGTACTTAGTCCAAAGYAATTCTGTTCTTGAATTGCYCRCTACCGTAACATTGAGCAGATCAACCGATGCCTTAACACAATTGCGAAGGCGTATCTCAAGTGTGTCGTTCAAGCGAAGGCCGCATTCACTTAGAATCGGAATAAAATCTGACCCKATYGTATCATACAGGAAATAGGAGCCATTAAAACGCAACGAGTCACTTAGGATCARYACAAGGCTATCTGCCAARCCTCCCRGGCACGGTTGGGCAAGGACCTGGACAACCGAAAYYGGCGGGCCAGTTGAAAGGATCAAAAAATCCGAACCATCAAGAGAGATCGTTTCACACTGTATAGGATTGCTAAAATGCACCGTAATTGAAAGGTCCAGGCACGAAGCGGTAATCGCAGGATGTACACCTGTTGGAGTGGTGGTATCGCCAACCACATTTAGCGTATCTGCATTATCTGCAGCGCAACTGTCGTTGATAATTACCTGCATATCGTTCTTGATGGAGCCTATCAATATACCATTTGAATTATACTCTTCAATTAGAATTGACAGCACAGAAACTACCGCAGGAGTGTCCGGCGTAAAGGAAATAACACCACTGTTCGGCTCCATTGTCAAGAGGTTGCCAACAGTGTTAAAAGGGTATTGGGCTGTGAAAGGGCTATTGTAAGGCAAAATCACACCACCAAGTCCCTGCGCCTGAACAAGAGAGTAAACCAGCAAATCACCATCACCTTCAATTGCTCCCTGGTTAAAAAAGAAATCTCTATTCACGCAGAAAACCGCCACCGGAGGCTTAATGAAATCCGGAGAACTATTTCCTGGCGCATCCACATTGTTGATAAGGGCCTCTACATAGATCTTTTCACTCGTTGCGTTGGGAATCACATCACTGGGATTCCGGTTGCCCGATGTCGTAGAACTAATGATCCAGTCGCTACACGTATCAGGCAAGGTTAGTGTATCCACATAGACAAACTCCTCAATAGAATAAAGTCCAAGTCCTGCATCGCACGTATCAACACCCGAGCAAGGTAAGTCAATGAAATCACCAGTCCCCGAAAAGCCAGTCAAATCTCCGGTAACCAGATCCGATATTGCTGTTCCTGACAAACCACAAGAGGTTGAATTGTACGAATAAATGACGGAAGCTGGCGCACCTTGTCCCGCTGTGCAATCCCGGTAATATCGAATCGTTATAACGTAAGTGAAGGTGTCAATGCCTACATACGTAATGTTCACCGCGGCTAGATGTAAGGCACCGACACGTTGAATTCCCATTGCAAAAACAAGGACAGACAATATCAATACAAGAACGCGAATTCTCATCTCAAAATGGGTTTCCCCTGATTATAGGAACGCTAAATTAGTCATTATGTTATACAATTCTTCCCCGGGAACTCCTATTTGTCCCTAGCGGGTTGTTAAAGATTTCAGCAGCGCATTATCAAGAAAACGGACAATTTATTAATGAGCACAGCCCGTTCATTTACCTGATTATAGCATAAAAAACGTACTTTCGCACCCGCCTATGCCGGCAGGCAGGTCCCACATTTTAYCGCATGGAAAAYACCAGRAATTTCTGCATAATTGCGCATATCGATCACGGGAAGAGCACACTGGCTGATCGACTGCTGGAAGCTACTGGTACTATAACAGGAAAGCAGCTTCAGGAACAGACCCTGGACGATATGGACATYGAACGGGAACGGGGTATCACAATCAAAAGCCATGCTATCCAGATGGACTACAAGCAGGGTGGCAAGCAATACAAGTTAAACTTGATTGATACACCCGGCCATGTAGATTTCTCCTATGAGGTGTCCAGATCCATCGCGGCTTGTGAGGGTGCACTTCTAATTGTTGACGCAACACAGGGCATACAGGCACAAACCATCTCWAATCTWTAYCTSGCWKTRGARAAYGATCTGGARATMATYCCRGWGMTSAACAAGATSGACMTGSSMGCCKCWRAYYSSGAYSSGGTKRMMGAGCAAATTGTGGATCTCCTGGGTTGCACGGAAGAAGACATCATTCCGGCCAGCGGTAAAACAGGAATGGGCGTTCAAGACATCTTGGATGCAATCATTGACAAGGTCCCCGCTCCCACTGGAGATCCCTCTGCGCCGCTCCAGGCACTCATTTTCGATTCGGTATTCAATTCATTCAGGGGAATTCTGGCTTATTTTAAGGTGGTGAATGGTGAGATCCGAAAAGGTGATCGCGTTAAGTTTGTGGCAACGAAGAGCGAGTATAAGGCAGATGAAGTAGGTGTCCTCAAGCTCGACCTGAAGGAAAAGGAAGTTCTCAGTGCTGGTGATGTAGGTTATATCATTTCCGGAATAAAAAAGGCTGCTGAAGTAAAGGTCGGGGATACCATAACCCAGGTTGACAATCCCTGTGATAAGGCCATAAAGGGTTTTGAGGATGTGAAACCCATGGTTTTCGCTGGCATTTACCCGGTAGATTCAGAGGATTATGAAGACCTGAGAGAAGCAATGGAAAAATTACAACTCAACGATGCTTCCCTCACCTATGAGTTGGAATCATCGGCCGCACTTGGATTTGGGTTTCGGACTGGTTTCCTTGGAATGCTCCACATGGAAATTGTTGTTGAAAGGCTGGAACGAGAGTTTGACATCAGCGTGATCACTACAGTGCCTAACGTATCCTATATCGCCTATCTTCAAAAGGGTGACAAAGTGAATATTAATAACCCTTCGGACCTACCAGATCATTCAAAGCTGGATTATATTGAAGAACCATACATTAATGCTCAGATAATTACCAGGGCAGAGTATACCGGTGCAATTATGAACCTCTGTATAAAAAAGCGGGGGGAGATGAAGAATCAGGTATATCTTACTACTAACAGGGTTGAGCTGACCTTTGAAATGCCCTTATCTGAAATTGTTTTTGACTTCTATGATAAACTCAAGTCGGTTTCTAAGGGATATGCATCCTTTGACTATCACCCGATAGATCACCGACGTTCGACATTGGTCAAATTAGATATTTTACTCAACTCTGAACCGGTGGATGCATTGTCCGCTTTAATATTTAAAGACAATGCGCGAACTTTAGGAGCGAAAATTTGCGAGAAGCTCAAGGACCTGATACCACAGCAACAGTTTACGATTGCTATTCAGGCCGCTATTGGAGCCAAGATCATTGCAAGAGAGACTATCAGAGCGCTTCGAAAAGATGTAACCGCCAAATGTTATGGTGGAGATATCACCCGCAAGAGAAAATTATTAGAGAAACAAAAAAAGGGGAAGAAAAAAATGAGGCAGGTTGGCAATGTTGAAGTGCCTCAAAAGGCATTCCTGGCCGTACTGAAGCTTGATTGATTCTTCTTGGTTTGTAGTTGCTCACGTAATGACAAAATGTAGAGGTTATCCAATTTAAGCCATCTACTGCTAACCAAAAACCAACAAACCAAAASMAYWAACSAATAACCATCATGTCCGGACACRGTAAATGGTCAACTATTAAAAGGAAGAAAGGCGCTACCGATGCCAARCGYTCARAGGAGTTCACCAGRGTWATTAAGGCAATTACGGTAGCCGTAAAGAGTGGTGGTGGCCCTGACCGGGAAGCCAATCCATCTCTTCGCGTTGCAATTGCCAACGCAAAGGGTGTTAACATGCCCAAGGACAATATCGAACGTGCCATTAGCAAAGCCTCGGACAAGGACTCGGCATCGTTATCTGARGTRTCCTACGAGGGCTATGGGCCCAATGGTGTTGCATTGTTTGTAGACTGCACTACCGATAACCTGAAAAGAACTGTTTCCAACATTCGGTCGATATTTACGCATGGAGGTGGTACCTTGGGAACCAATGGTTCACTCGAATTTATCTTCGAAAGAAAAGGTGTTTTYACCCTTCCCGCCGCCGAATTGGATGAGGARGAGCTAACCCTGRACCTGATTGATGGTGGAGCCGAGGACGTTGTTAAAGAGGAAGAYGTTTTCATCGTTTACACGTCCTTTGAGGACTTTGGGACCATGCATAAAAAGTTAGAAGAACTCAGYATAGAACCAGAAAATGCTGAAGTACAAAGAATCCCTACAACCACYAAGGGGCTCAGCGTTAGYGAGTCTAAGCAGATTCTCMGGTTGGTGGAGAAATTTGAAGATGATGAGGATGTGCAGAACGTCTACCACAACCTGGAAATCTCCGAAGMGTTGATTAATGAGCTCGATTGATAAYGAAATTRRAKTARGCCMGGGGCTTTACCTTTCCCAATTACAGCGAGATGATCGCCATGTRCAGGTAGAACTGATGAAGGATGAGGAGATTCATCTGCAAACTGCCGTTATCCCATACCCTTACACCCTAAGTGATGCCGATTGGTGGAAGGAATACGTGGAAAAATTCAACGATGAAAGTGGTCGCACGATGCATTGGGCTGTACGGGGAGAATCTCGTGAGTTAATCGGCTTTATTGGTTACAAGGGGCAATGTTTTCTCCATGAAACATACCAACACCGCGATGAAATCGGATATTGGTTAGGCAAAGCCTACTGGGGCAAGGGTATCATGACGAAAATACTGACTAAAGTGATCGAAATTGGTGTTAAGGAATATGGGCTCAAGAGGATTGAAGCACCTATAAAATCACACAATAAAGGGTCGGAACGGGTCCTTGTAAAGTGTGGATTCGTTAAAGAGAGCGAAATGAAAAACGCCTACTTCCAAAACGGAGCACAGGTAGATGGAATAATGTATGTCTATTTGGCTTAACATGCATTTCTTAGAGACATGAGTCTTTCGTAGATTTACCCAGGCACGAAGAAGGATAAGAAGAGAATGCCGGACGACAAACTTCGGACTTCACATATAGAAAAACCGTTGCTACCCAGGCATGTTTTTTGCGTTACTGTAATTTCTCATTTACTAATGCATACAATGAAAGTTGTTTTGGCCATTATTCTGGCTGTTTGCCTAAGTACAACGACATCTGGCCAGACAAGAAAAGGACTTATCCGCCAAATCGAACAATACAAGAATACCACCATATACAATACCACTTTTGATTGTGATATTAACAGCTTGAAAGTCGTATTACACAAGTATTTTCAACAGCAACGGTTTAAGATGATAAGTGAATCTGACTCTGATATTAC
>NVRW01000083.1 GCA_002400975.1 Flavobacteriales bacterium
TAGCTGTAGCATCTCCGTCGGTAGCACCGTTACAAGTTGCAGGATTGCCAACAGCAGTGGCAGTAAGTAAGGCAGGTTGGGTTACCACAAACACATCTGTGACCTGACAACCATTGGCATCAGTAACAGTCACATTAAAAGTACCTGCACATAGACCAGAGGCTGTAGCTGTAGCCTGGAACAGTGGATCATCCCAGTTATAGGCATAGGGAGCAGTACCACCGAGGGGAGCTACCGTTGCATCCCCGTCACATACACCAAAACAGTTGAGATTATTACCCGCAATCGTGTTTGTAAGAGCAGGCGGTTCGGTGATGATGACATTGTCTGTAACCACACATCCATTGGCATCGGTAAGGGTTAATGTATAGGTTCCGGCACAGAGACCCGTAGCGTTGGATGTAATCTGCACCGGTGAAGTATTCCAGGAATAGGAGAATGGCCCTGTTCCACCACCAGCTACTGATGTTGCACTGCCATTACATGCACCGGCACAAAGTATATTTGTACCACTGGTACTCAAGGTGAGTACCGGAGGTTCTGTTATAACCACACTGGCAGTTCCGGTACAACCATTGGCATCAGTAATTGTCACTGAATAAGTTCCGGCGCAGAGACCGGTTAAATCCTGTGTAGTAGCCAGGTTTGACCATGCGTAAGCGTACGGTGCTAATCCCCCCGAGGGTGCCAAATCTGCTGAGCCAGTACACACTCCGGTACATAGCAAATTGACACCTGTAATAACCCCTACTGGTTCCGCATAGACAGTGATTGTTTGGGTAGCGGTAGCGGTACAGGTACCATCATCAACAGTTTGKGTAATTGTATAGGTGCCWGGGCTTGCATAAGTATAGCTGGGRTTSGCRGCRCTACTGTTCGTACCTGASACAGGAGGACTTCCATCACCAAAATCGTACGTRAATGTTGGGCAGTTCAYTCCACAACTTCCAACCGTACTACCAGTATTGTTGAATGAGAAACTATTYCCTGTTAAACARGCTGWGGTCGGACTTRCATTRAAYCCKGCBRYHASACCAGCACCVGMACCTATTACWACYGAWGCAGTYGTYTGACAGCCATTGAGGTCTGTTATTGTTACATTATARGTACCTGYACACAGTCCCGATARATCTTGTGTYGTTGCGCCGTTATCCCAGAGGTAATTGGTGATTATGGCATCWCCAACAACAGCTGTRAGRTCAGCGGTACCATTACAARCRCCGGGACAGGATTCATCAACACCTRMAATTGAGGCAGTYGGGCCGTYATAGACGATGATGGTCATRGTAGTATTATCGGAACATATACCAACTGTCACAGTTTGTGTCACGATATACGTGCCTGCGGAGGTGTAGGCGTAAGTAGGGTTTTCCAATGTTGAYGACCCTGAGCCATCRCCAAARTCCCAGGAATAGGTGCCACCCGTTGAACCRGTATTTGTAAAGAGATAACTGTTTCCAGCCASACATTGATTTCCATTATAGGTGAAGCTGGCTRAAATAGTTGGACCTACATTGATGTTGGTTGTTTCGTTGACTATACATCCATTKGCATCCGTTATGGTAACAGTATACGAGCCTACACATAGTCCGGAAATATCTTCCGTTGTCTCACCGTTAGACCATGYAAATGTATAGGGTGCCAATCCACCTGAAGGAGTCAGRTTGATGGATCCATCRCAAGCGCCGTCACAAGATTCATCYAAAGGTACAAGCGCAGCTACCGGTTCACAGAATACCTCTACAGCCTGTGTGAATACATCYGTACAAGTACCRTCGTCTACCGTTAGYGTAACCGTGAAAGTTCCRCARGATGAATASGTATAAGATGGRCTGGCRTCWGCGSYRKTAKTWCCGGAWATTGGCGGACTTCCRTCYCCAAAATCATAGGTAAAMGTAGGACAGTTCGCGCCACAACTATTTGGTGTAYCRCCAGCATTGGCAAAATTGAATGTGTTTCCCGCCAAACACTGATTGGCATTGACGGTAAATGAAGCGTTGACATTCCCRCYGGTACCYACAGTTGCSRYCTGYGTATTTTGACATCCATTGGCATCWGTAATSGTYACCKRGAAYGAYAATGCACATAGACCAGATATATCCTGAACAGTAGCACCATTTGACCAAACATAGGTGTATAGTCCTGTGCCTCCAACTACCGTGAGGTTTATCGCACCGTTACATGCTCCCGGGCATGTTTCATCGGTGATGGCCACGCTGGATGTCAAGAGCGGGGGTTGGGTGACCGTGAACGGCATAATGCTGTCGCACCCCGCATTGTCAGTAACAGTAACCGTATAAACCCCTGCAGCTAAGCCCGATAAATCTTGTGTTGTTGGTCCGTTCGACCATAGATAAGTATACGGTGATACACCACCAGATACACTTACGTTTATTGCTCCGGTAGTACCTCCATTACACAGTACGTGCGTAATCACACCTGAGGGATCTGGAGGAGTACACGTACAGTTAATAAATGTGATCGTCGCTGTATCAGAAACGGCACAAGCACCACCAGTGACGGTGACTACGTAATCTATTGTGGAGGAGACCGTTGCTACCGGGTTTTGAATGTTTGGRTYATYSAGTCCWGSAGTAGGWSWCCASGAATAWGTAAATCCTCCWCCTCCAGAACYRTYGCAKGAYGAGAAGCGRATATTTGGYCTAYKTGAACTKRYSGTCTGGGTAGTTATTGGACAAGCAGCAGTCACATCACTCCTGTAATACAAGGCAGAAGTAAATCCGGTCGTTGTGTAACGGGTGGAAGCATTTTGAGTAAACGCATCAGGACGGTTGTCAAAACAAACTTCAACAATAATGTTTGATGTGCCATCCCAATCATATGTGAAATCAAAGGGATGGGCTGTCCACCCAGTCCCAATAGTAACATCTTTTAGAGTAAAGACAGTTGCCAGGCCACTTTGCCATGTAGTTAGAGAAGTAATGTTTGTGCACCCCACTTTCAGTTCAAAATCCCTGTAGGTCGAAACACTTGTATTCATAGCGGCAATATCAAATCCCAAGCTCGTAATAGTACCACATGTAAGTCCTGCTGCGGTTAATTCTGATGCCAGATAAAGAAATTGATGCTTCGCATTTTTATACCAGTTTCCATAAGGAGCAGGATACCCAGAAGTAGTATTTGATGCCGTACCGGTTCCAACATCTTTATCTGTAACGGGGGAACTACATGTAGTTCCATTGGCCCCACATGCATTACAAGCCGGTGGAGGTGTACCGGTTGCGACGGCATTTAGCTGTACATTCACGGTTGATCCCAAGCAAATCGTAGTATCAGGCGTTGCTACCACCGATTCTGCAGCAGCAGTTACCACCGTAACAAAGGCAGAACCAGAACACGATGGGTTATTAACGTCTATAACAGAAACAGTGTACGTRGTGGTGCCATTCACGGTGGCAACAGGATTGGAAATAGTAGCATCCGACAAGCCTGCACTTGGTGTCCACGCGTAAGTATAGGAACCACCCCCTGAGCAGTTTATGGATACATCATCTATAGACCAATTGTCACATCCAGCACAAGCAGAGAAAGATGGCTGCACCCATTGAATCATAGTATTAGCGGTCAATGCCCCTGCTGGAATGGGAACGGAAACACAGGTCCATGTGGTAGTAGATGCTTCGTCATAGACATTGATAACTGTCCAGGTGGCTCCCCCATCAGTGGAATATTGCAAAGTGACATCTTCCCCTGCATCTGCATTTTCACACGGTGCAGCACCAGATCCGATGATGATGCAAAAATCTATACTGGTRCAAGCGGTTAAATCCAAACTATTCGTGGTGGCTTCCCTTGGTGTTGYAGAACCATCAAACATAAGTGCATTGCCACTCATGGAACCACAGTTTGTATTGGCCGTTCCGTTGGATATATTTGACCACATTGCATTGTCAATTCCCGGATCAAAATTATCTTCCATTCCGCTACCTCCAGTAAATGCGAACAATTGAGTGGTGTCTCCCGGGCAAATAGTATCTCTGTTACTGGTGGCTGTTACTGCAGGAGCTACGCCGCTGATGGTCACCACTATATTATCCGATACAGTACATCCTGCGGCTGAGGTTACGGTTACCGTATAGGTAGTTGTGCTTCCAGGAATTGCCACTGGGTTAGCAATGGTAGGATTAGAAAGATCAGTGGTCGGAGTCCATGAATAGGTGAAAGGACCTTCACCTGGTGGGTTGACAGTTGCATTTAACTGGGCTGCTTCATTGAGGCAGACGGTTATATCCGGACCTACATCTACAACAATATCAGGAATCACGAATACCGTGACCTGGTCAGTATTGACACATGTTGAGGATAGATCGCTCGTGACTGTATAGGTGGTTGTAGATGTTGGTGTTGCCAGGGGACTTGGACAAACCGTGCAACTCAAACCCGTTGATGGCGTCCAGGTGAACACGGACCCCCCAGTAGCATTCAGCTGTATKGGGCCKCCAGAMGGACAAGAGAATTGATCCGGGCCCGCTAACGTACCTTGCAAAACAATAATSGTAACGTTTAGAAATTGAGTCCCCARGATMGGACAYCCATCATCTTGAATATTGAYAGAGAGAAAATGGGTGCCAATATCTCCTACTGTGGGCGTCCAATCAAATGTTCCAGTCACSGGAGAGCATACACAGGAAGAGGTGAAGCTMGCTCCGGGGAAGGCTCCAATGTTGGARKTCATGGTGATATTATCACCATTTGGGTCTGACGCGCCRACATTGAAATTCACGTTATCCCCYGGACATACCTCAATYACTGTTGGGGCTGCYARRACTCCGCCGGTWACAGCGCTAACCGGTGGCGTGTCAAAAACCGGTTGTACGTTGGTACAACTCTGCACAATTATTTGTAATTCCCGATACGAAGTGCCAATTAATACACCATTTCTGTATTCATCCACTTGAATTTTAACAACACCAATCTGAGTAACATCAGGAGTGAAACAGAATTCTCCACTCGCTGGGTTAAATGTCCAGGGWGTTAATGATGTCATTGGCTCATTGACCGTATTTGGTGCGACATACGCTATCGGSGTTCCCGGTGCAGGTCCATCCATGGGCTGCACCATTGTGAATACCAARGAATCATTTTCCGKATCACTCGTTCCAAGAGAGTAGCAAAATGGYTGTCCWGCACAGATATAAGGGGTGGGAAGCGATAAATAYTGTGGTGAGTTATTACAAACTGTGGTGTTTACCACACCATCAATAAAGAAGTCCTGRGAAGACGGAGTGGCAAGGTTGGTGATTTGACTRTTTCTACAGCATAGATTATAGCTATAGGTCCAGTCTGTACAACCCGCAGGAAAGGTAACAGTACCTGAATAAGTATATACCTCTGTACCCGGAATTGTTCCTCCCGGATTACAATTCGTTGTTGGTAGATCGTTGGGGCAAACCTGAGAAACCTCGGTGCCTCCCGTATTAACCAAATTCAAGGTGGCCGTGAAATTGGCAGCACAACCCGACGGTGATGTAAATGACAGAGAAGCAGTTGTACCCAAGGTGCTACCACTACAATCACGATACAGATCCATCGTAAAGGTATAAGTGTTAGGTCCAGTACAGGTATAATAGATATCCGCACCCATAACATGGGACGCACGGGACGTTTGGAAGTTCAAACAAATGGATAGAGTAATACAGAACAGAAGAAAATTCTTCTTAACAATTGGAGGCATGGACATAATTCTAATAAATAATAAATAGCTATCGGCTCTCTCAATAAGACAGGGATAATTACGGAAACCCCTACGTTGTTAAAAAGCGTGTTTTGACAACGTATTCGCCTGGAAAGTTCAAGCCAATACGCGTAACTAACAGTAAATCAACCTTATACGTAGACGTATTCAGGGGTGTTTAGGTTGTCTTTGTTTTATTTTATACAATTTAGAATATAAATGTTGTATAAATTGTTTTTGCAGGGACAAATCTTATATTTTTCACTTTTTGTYTGYTTATGAACATTATTGATTTGTATGCATTTTTATATACATGGCTACATAACCGTGTTGAGTACTTGGATTCCGGATTTACTCACATTGCTCCCAGGTGATATGGACGTTCGCACGTTGTTAAGGGAAGTCAAAATGCAAGAGAAGCAAAATGTTTGATAAATAAAGGAGACGAAGGATAGACCTCCCAGTCTAAAATGAACAACAATTTCGGCTAAAGTAATTTAACGCAGAAGTGTAACGTGGCCAATATATTCATGGCTCTCACCATGGATGTCGTCGGTTCTGATTAGCCATACATACACATCCATTTGTGCAGTTTTGTTTCCTGCATTGGCCCTGCCATCCCATCCTATCATCATATCATCACTCCATATACCCTTCACTGTTGCTATTAAATCACCCCATCGGTCGAAAATATACAACTCGAAAGATGAACCATCAACGCCTAYACCCTTAGGGAAGAAGTAATCGTTATCACCATCAYCATCMGGTGTAAAKGCATTTGGSGCGAAGATGATATAGTCRCCCACTATCCTTACATCATAGGATATTGAATCTAYACAYCCCTCTGGAGTATACACAGTTAACCACACTGTATAAGTGCCGGTATCCGTATACATATGGGACGGGTTTTCCAGATTGCTGTAATTATCATTGCCAGATTCCGGGTCACCAAAATCCCATACCAGTGAATCTACACCGGAAGATGATGTGTTTACAAAGTCGATCGTTGGTGTTAATATTGAAGTTACCGCTGGAATTAATTCATTTAAACCCTGCCAAATTTCAAAATCTGCATTTGGGTCTGGGAAGATAGTTACGACACCGGGAGACATTGTATCAAAGGGGCAGTTTTTACTGGAAATGACCGTTAGTGTAATATCATAAACGCCGGCGGAATCATAAATATGGGTTGCTGAATYAGSATCMGTKGMWAYAKAGCCATCCCCAAAATCCCATAACCAACTAATGATATCTRSTSCTGKACCASTGCTGARTACGTTTACSGTAACAASAGGCTCGCAACCCTCACCAGATGCAGTAAAGCCYATTTCGGGAACCGGGTTAACAGTAACAAAGGCGGTTGCCGTAGCATCGATGGAGCACCCATCGCTTACMKCAACKRTATAMGWGGYATCRCTRKSVGGTGCCACCGTTATTGTACTGGTTGTTAARCCAAGGCCAATCCASRYRTAWGTRTAWGSYMCMCCRTTMCCYCCGGWRATYRYCGCSKWSACATMARYRCTGTCRCCAMTWCMMAKWSRCMMSSCRKYGNCCAAAWSSTGTARYKKRKGCGTAACCGTTATTGTAATGGGTGTTGCTGAAACCACACAGCCGTTTGCATCTATAACGAGACCATTATATACCGTAGTAATGTTWGGCGAAACCAAATGCATCGAAATACTGTCAAGACCATTGTCCCAGGCAAATATATAAGGGGTTGTTCCCCCACTTCCCTGCGCATAGATCATAATCTTATCATCGTTGTARCAGATTGTAGTATCCTGAYTGGTTATAACTGAYAGGGGAGAAGGTTCAGTGACAATCACAACCGCATTATCAATGCATCCATTGTCGTCAACCACGACCACAGACGCGGTTCCCGCAGCTAGTCCGGTTGCAGTTGGACCAGTTTGTCCACCTGTCGATGGCCCCCAGGAATAGGTAAAAATTGGGGTGCCATTGGTCACCGTCGCTGTTGCAGTACCTGAGTTATCTCCATTGCAAGTCAAGGGGGTAGATGYGACAKTTAACTCCGGGCTTGGTTCATCACCTACAGCAATAGAATAWATTAATTGACACCCRTTGGCAWCMGTAATTTCWACATAGTAGGGATCTCTGGTGAGCAAGTCGAATACTGARTCTGTTGTRCTGKATAGGGGRTCATCCCAAAGATAGCTGAAGGGGGGAGTTCCTCCTGATGGTGATACCACAGCTACACCATTGTTACTGCTACAGGTAGAGTTGAATCCAATCCCCGTTGCAGTGATTGGAGTTGGTTCGGTTAGTTGCAAAATAGCAACATTCACACAACCGTTGATATCCGTAACCGTCACARCGAGAGTATCCRCTGGTAAATTGGTAACRATKGGCCCGTTGCCAATATTTGGAAACCAACCATAAGAGTAGAAKGGCGTGCCACCAGTTACATTGAGGTATATTGCCCCATCCGAGTATCCATTACAGGTTGGATTAATTATGGAGTCWGYAATTACAAGAGGATTAGGTTCTGAKATAATTACGYTGGCCGAAGTTGAACATCCATTGCCRTCCGTAATATTCACATTATTAGGTCCCGCACATARACCTGATGCTGAAGTGGTAGTTTGGCCATTGGTCCACGAATAGGTATATGGTGTGGTTCCTCCACCRGCCATAACGGTTGCAGATCCATCACAAGCACYAAAGCACGATACATTATTGGAACCAATAATTGCMGAAGCAACAATTGCAGGCTCATTAATGGTAACCGCMGCACCGGCAATACATCCATTGGCATCAATAACYGTTATTGTATAGGTGCCKCCCCAAAGTCCGAATACGGTTGTTAYATTCAATCCGATAGTATCGGAACCGGTTTTCCAAACATACGTTAGAGGCTGTGACACACTGGACGCTGACACAGTAGCAGTTCCATTGCTGTCTCCGCCACAGGTTACATTGGTCCATGTWACGSTRTCAAYTRYYGGCCCYGTAAGRTCRTTTACAATKACMGGCATAGTGAAGAAGCAACCATTTSCATCACTYACAATTGGGTTGTATACACCGGCAAAAAGGTTCATTGCACATGATCCCACCGTAGTTGCGGGGTCATTCCATTGTATTACGAATGGGGATACACCACCGATAGCATTTACACARGCGCTWCCATTGCTAAACCCACATGTAGAGGCGTTGATTGTAGATGCAAGTCCMAGCTGCTGGGGTTGGGTAATTACCACYGAAGCYGTTTGAATACATCCATTGTTATCAGTRACAGTCACRCTGTARAAACCATTGCATAAATTGGYRGCKATCGTRGTGGTCTGGARTGATATATCATCCCACAAATAGGTAAACGGCGGTGTRCCTCCGCTAAGACTMGYTGTTGCATTTCCRTYGCAAGCACCAAAACAGGTYACATCGTTTGTTGATGTTGTAACCMCCATACCCTGTGGTTCAGTAATCGTTACATTGGTAGTAGCGGTACATCCATTGGCATCGGTTACCAGCAGATTGTAAACTCCAGCGCATAAACCAATAGCCTGTCCGGCAGATTGGCCATCATCCCACAGATAGGTATAAGGTGGMGTACCCCCGTTTGTAGTAGATTGTGCAAACCCATCACAAAAGCCAAAGCAACTTACATTTCCACTGGATGCTATAGCGGTAACCAGTAGCGGCGGTGATCCAATYGTTGCAAAAGYGCYGGCAGTACAGCCATTGGCGTCCGTTAACACTACGTTGTATGTGCCTGCACAAAGACTTGCGGCGGTAACTGTAGCYTGGTTGTTAACATCATCCCACGAGTATGTATATGGTTGAATTCCATTGGATGGAATTGCTGTTGCAGAGCCGTCACATAAACTTAAGCAAGTCTCATCCAGGCYGGTGGTGCCAACTGTCATAGGTGCTGGATTGGTTAAGGTAACRGAAGTTAACTCAATGCATCCATTTGCATCGGTGATTACCAGATTGTATGATCCAGCACATAACCCCAGGGCAGTCGCAGTAGTTTGTGTTCCAGGGTCGTCCCACAGGTAAGTATACAAAGGTGTGCCTCCGGATACAGTTACCAAGCCAGAGCCATCACATGAATTGAAGCAAACAGGGTCGCTTGAAGATGAGTTGAAAACAATTGCCGGCGGCTCATAAATRGTCACAGATGCAGATGCTACRCAATTATTGAGGTCTCTTATTGTAACCGTATAAACTCCCGCRGTTAAGTTTGTCGCCGTTGGTGTTATTTGATTCAGGAGATCATCCCATTGRTACTGGTAAGGGAAGGTTCCTCCTGTAACGCCGGCAGTTGCCCAACCATCATTACCACCAAAGCAGCTTACACTRTCTGATGCTGTTATGGTCGCGACAGGTCCGGCAAGATCAGCAATRGTAATTGATAATGATTGAGYGCATCCGTTAACGTCTGTTACCGTGATGATATATGTRCCCGCGAATACATTGGTGATAAACGCTGTGTTTGCCCCATYAGACCATARATAGGTATATGGGAATGTACCACCGKTAACGGTAACRGTAGCAATACCGTCTGGCTGTCCGCAGTTTGCATCMGAGTGTGATTCRGTAAGTACAATAGAAGGAGGCTGATCAACAGCTTGAGTTCCGGTMGTAAARCAACCMTTGGCRTCRGTRATKGTSACRKTRTAKGWWCCCAGACACAATCCTGTTGCCATTTCATTTGTTTGGGCCAGCGGATCATCCCACAGGTAATTGAACGGYGGSGTACCACCAAAACCRTTAACCGAAGCACTTCCATCACATATRCCATTACAGGTTACACTATCAGCCGTTGTAGTCAAAGTAAGTACAGGAGGATCTGTAATKACCACCGTTGCCGGTACCACACACCCAAACGAGTCTGTTACATTGACAATATAAGTTCCGGCCAACAGCGCAGYAGCCGTACTGTTTGTCTGTGCCAACGGRTCRTTCCAGTTGTAGGTAAAGGGCACCTGWCCACCCGACATCGATACAGTAGCWGMTCCRTCACTGCCTCCGTTACAACTSACATTAATAGCAGTAGAGATSGTTGCCACACCWGCAGGCAGGTCGTTTATCGTTACACTTATGCTTTGTGTACAACCCAGTATATCGGTCACCACTACCATGTAGGTACCAGCCAGCAGGTTAATAGCAGTTGCTGTATTCTGACTGGCAGGATCATCCCAGAGGTATCCATACAAACCATTGCCACCAATGGCTGTTACCGAAGCCGACCCGTCAGCCAATCCACAATGTGCATCATCACCGCTTATGGTAAGGGCAATAATATCCGGCTGCACAATAGTTACCGAAGCGG
>NVRW01000009.1 GCA_002400975.1 Flavobacteriales bacterium
CAGATGATGAGGAGGATTTTCACAGTATGTACCGACTGCTTCAGGTACTTGCCAATTTGAGCCCATACCAGGAGTTTTTACACGAAAAGTATAAGGTCTAGTTGACGACCGCTATTGACTTTCGACCCTGCTTAGCAATTATTACCTGCTGGCTCTTTTTCTTCTGATTGGTCATTGTGTTAATAACAATACCCCAAACCGAAACCTTTTAAAAATCTAATTCGTTGATAAAGTCTATTCTTCAGACACGGTCTCTGTCACATTTAAGTCCTTAACTATTCCTGTACTTAATTTGAGGTATTTATAATTCTCAAAAATGGTGTCGAAGTGCAGCATGCTGCCGAAAACAGGCGGCTCAAATAGATCTTTCTGCATTGGAATGGCAACRTTCAGTTTGTTGCCRATAAACGAGAGATACAACTTATGGCCGGACATCTTTTTGAATTCMGTGATGCGCTTCATTAAAGCCGGGGTCAGTACMGCTTTAGAACCTTCYACATCATCYCCRTACACTACRAACTCCCTGGAGAACTCCGCATCATCCACCTTAATCAAATGATCGCGAAAAATGTTGTGCTTCTGGATGAACTCACCARATCCACCAAATATCTTTTGAGCCGTATCAGGTAGCACAATAGTCTCACCGTTAAATTGGCTCCCAAATTCAGCAATGAAGAACAAACCATGGAACATGGTCAGGAAGGCCTTTCTTCCCCTATGATCCTTGAGATAATTCCTGGCTCGTAGCTCAGAGAATTTATAGGACACTTCCCCCTCACTTCCAACTATATAATCTTCACCCCGAAACACCTGGGGTTTAATTGGAAAGATCTTACTTTCAATATACTCTTCCTTGCTGATCATCATATGCTCCGAATATTCAAGCGTTGGGTCCACAAACTCAACAATCTTCACTATTACCGAACGCTTAAATTGATCCCGAATATGTGCGAGCCTCTTATCAAATAGTTTCTTGTATACCAGTACGCCAACCACCGCCCAAAACACCAAAATGAGGAGAGATACGATAAAGTCCTTATTGGTATGGTTGCTCAAGGAGAACTCGTGAAAACCCCCAAAATAGTATACAGAGCCCAATGCGCAAGACAGGAATGTCACAATGAATACAAGCAATCCGGCATAGATGCTTTTTCTCAATACTTCAAGGCTGGCCAGGGCAGGAACCAGCTCGGTGTCATAAAATCTGCGAAATTTTTCTGGTGTAGGCATTTAAGGAACGGCTTTGGGACATCTACCAGACACAAAGATAGAAAAAAGGAGGTGGATGGTTGTCAAGCCGTTAAGTGTTGTTTCTGCCATTTCAACAGGCGGATTCAGCTCCCCGCCCGGTCGGTTTTATGAGTTAGGGTTACGCTGCCGGTAATTGATTCGGAAGGGTGGGCCGATCAAAGAAAACCCTCATGCTGCCTTCGGCAGCCTTGTGCTTTTTTATTTTGGTGCTTAACCAGGCAAGCCTGGCATGCGCAGGCGGATTAATTACCCTGCGCTGCACTGCGGGTAATTGATCCGGAAGGGGGGTTGWTCAAAGAAAACCCTCANGCTGCCTGCGGCAGCCTTKTGCTTTTTTATTYTSGCSCTTAACCAGGCAAGCCTGGCACGCGYAGGCGGATTAATTACCCTGCGCTATGCTGCGGGTAATTGATCCGGAAGGGGGGTTGTTCAAAGAAAACCCTCAGCTGCCTGCGGCAGCCTTTTGCTTTTTTATTTTGGCGCTTAACCAGGCAAGCCTGGCACGCGTAAAATAAAAAACCCCCACCTTTCGGTGAGGGTTTTCTTTGAGGTCGCGAGCGGATTCGAACCGCTGTAACTGGTTTTGCAGACCAGTGCCTAAGCCACTCGGCCACGCGACCATAWCAATTGTTAACTACAGATTTGTGAATGAAAAATTAAAGATTGGCAATCAATGCTTTCTCCATCTAAACCCATAACAGGGCGCAAAATTAAGCATTTACTCCTTAATTGTCAGACTGACCTTCTGGACGATTCCTTTGAGCGGCGGGTTGAATTTGGCAATGGTCAACTCCAATTCTTCAATTTCAGGAAATTCCTTCTTGATCCTGTCAACCATYCGTTTAGCCRCGTGCTCCAATAAATTAGAGCGTATCGCCATTTCGCTCTTTACAAGTTCATAAACCAATTCATAATTAAGTGCCTCTTCCAGATCATCACTCGTTGATGCCGCCGCAGTATCAACATCTATGTTCAAATCAACAACGAACTTATTTCCCCTGGTTATTTCATCATCATAGTAACCATGATGCGAAAAAAACTCCATACCCGTTAGTGTTATTCTAGCCATTTTATTGTGGAATACCTGCHTTCCVGTTAAAAGTAGGCCCTCAAAGTTAAAACAAAATTTCGCCCCGGTGCTGAGATTCCAGACGCAAAATAGCGATARTGCAAGTCCATGATGTTCTCYACACCCAGCTGGAKCAYAAGAATTCGGTGGTCTTCCACATTCTGTATTGCTTGCTCTCCTTCGTAATGAGGGGTTTTTATTTTGAATTCATACGACCCGTTAAAGTTTAGGGTGTACCAMGCTGGCATTCCATCAACAGTTGCCTCTGACAGGTTATCAACRCTTGSCGATCCATATTCARCCAATCGCTTCCATCCATTGTAAAATGTATAGACGCTCACCTTCAAYGGCTTSAGTCTTTTCCCYTTTTGGAACTGGTAATTCAARGACGTTTTTCCAAAAATTGGGGGAATATGAGACAATGGCACCTTGTCCGTCAAATCCTCACCATGGGTATAATTGACATTGCTTTCCAGTATCATMCCCTCAWACARTYTCMATTTTAYYCCCAAAAAAGCGCCGTACACTATAGCCTCATTTGMGTTGGTRTTGGCYGTGATCCTAACGGTATCKCCGTCGTAYACCAGSGAATCTTCACCATTGAGTTTAWAGTCACGCCTTACAATGGCGTTSGTGAGYARGGTATAATATCCCAGTATCTTAATYTCYGATACTTTGTCTTTGAATTTCCTGACAATTCCAATCTCSGCACTCTTGACAAATTCAGGCACCAGGTCAGGGTTYGGCACCACGACAAAATCATCTTTGGAGAACACCTTCCCATAATCATCCACATTTGGMGCCCTGAACCCCGTAGCCGTRGAAATATTGAAYTGCCAAAAATTTGATGGCCGTATAACCARACCRGCACTGCCATTGAAAGCACTGGTATTTATATCAATCTTGTCGAATGGGAAWTCGTAHAGACTGTTTTCTTTRAACTTAGATGACATTGAAACCTGGCTATATCTGATCCCCGCGTTGAGSAGTAGCATCTTGTTTAACCACCACTTGTACGTYAARTATGCWGCAGCWGATTGYACRTCGCTTCCYCCATCAGGATAGCGAGTAGCGGCATATGCCTCCGTACTGTCGTTAACATTAAATGCCTCCGCCYTGGAAAGCACCTTATTGTRCGTCGCCTCAACTCCGTATTGAAAATTTCTAACCGAGTCAATCGATTTATACATGTCYGCATTGAATGTCAGTACATTTACCTCTTCATTCCTGGTYGTCCTCCAATCATTCCTGAATTTTCTTGTAATTCTATCTTCRCCYACCTTCTGATAACCMAGRATCACCGTTGCCTCATCATARAATCCGGTTTCAGATGTCAATTGCGTTCTYAGTGCTGTAAACAACCTGTCYTGKGGACCATAGTGCCACTCYGCATATTTGATTGTGTCATTTTTTATGTCATTCAATTTGTCATATCGCGGGATGAGGGAAGAGGAAGAATATTGAACATTGAGGGTGAAGCCCACTTTGGGATTCGGCCTAAAAAACACCTTTTGCAAGAGATTAACCTGGTTATAGCCTGTATTTCTTTGAAGGTTTTCCTGACTGTTGACCAGCATTGTATCGTTTCCCTCCGTTGTCCGGGAATAGTATTTCGCTAATTTGCCAAAATCCGGATAATCGGGATGATAATCCGCACCCGACCGCAGGTCTCTGAAGTCACTGTGTGTGATTCCGGTTAGCAGCCCAATCTTCTTAAACCCCACCTGGAAGTCGAAATGGGTTGTTTGTTCCCGGTTAGCTGAAGAGTATCGGATATATCCATTTATCTTCTGGTTTATCGTAGAATCATTGAATGCCAGGAGTGGTTGCTTCGTGTAAAAATGTACTACTCCGCCAAGGGCATCACTTCCGTAAACGACTGAACTTGGTCCAAATATAATTTCTGTTCTTTCAAGGACTGAGTGGTCGACGGTTATCGCATTTTGCAGGTGACCGCTCCGATAAATTGCATTGTTCATACGCACACCATCAACAACAAGAAGCACCTTGTTTGCCTCAAAGCCACGAATCACCGGACTKCCTCCCCCCATCTGGCTTTTCTGAACAGAKATACTCCCATTGCTCATCAACATATCCGCCGTTGTTTGCGGATTCAGDCTCGCCACGTCGCGRTAATCAATGATATCCATTTGAGTCGGTATGTCYTCCCGCTTCTCCTCCGTTTTAGAAGCTGATAAGACTACCTCCTTCAGCATATGTACATCCCTTACCATGTACATTTTGTACTCCATAGACTTCAGYTGCCTTTTTGTGTAAAAGAAGTCGATATACGCCGTGTGTTGAAAGATGATTGTGTCCTGAAGCTGAAAGCCATCAAGGCGGAGTTCACCCCGTTTGTTTGAGATCACTGAAACAGCTTTCCGCGTTCCAAATGCGGCAACATCCTCTATGCGTTTTTCGGTAGCCCGATCAAATATTTCCAGCGTTTGCGCGAGCACACTACTCCCCGGCAGGCCACCTAATATTAGACATAAAGACAACAAAAGCGCACCGCGTCTCATAATTCTCGCATGATACCCACAAACCWCTTCATCGCAAATTCTTATTGCATTATCGTCTGAAGGACTTTGTGTGATTTAATTTCAATTTTGGAAGGAAGGTGCAAATTATAATAGGCTATCAAATGCTGTACCAGATCATTTCTCTGCGCAGACGTCAGGTTTTGATCCAAGGATTTTTTGGAATCTGCCGTCAATAGCATCTTCAGCAAACCCGAAGATTCTATATCCATCCAATCTCCATGTGGGGGTACATGATCGCAAAAGACCCCTTCCCGTTTATCAAAATAAATGWCCTCATCAGAAAATGAGGATGTKGGACGAAATCCTAAATGYCCACTTAGTTCAAGCATAAAAATCAGGTGGTAATTGGCCACGCTCCCTTCTTCGYTCTCCAGTTCCTTTATAAAATGYACAAGGAAATCGAATAAATTCTGATTGGGCTCCTCYTCCTGAATRGATCTATAGAKRACYTCAGCYATAAAAATTGCCAGGGAACCCTTGAYRAYATTCAAACCAATTGGTGATGYTGGGTTYACCRCCTCRGCRTACTTCACSCGCTGAAGGCTGYGCTTGTCMCGATTGTATACACCCATGTCYAGCACTGAAAGAGGYTGCAGYATGTTGGATTTTATTTTCGCCYTTTKGRCGCGTACYCCATTGATKATRTAYGACTGAAGTCCRAACARTTCRGTGTACACCCGTGTCACCACACTTGTTTCGCCGTACTTTATCTGKTGGAYGACAATCCCTCTCGTGTTGTAAATCAATTYTAGGMGTTTTGGAAATCTCTWATAAAATATCAGGCACTAAAATACGAATAGATGGGTGTATTATCACATGAGGGCACCKTCCGGGAATGGAAAGATTTGSGTGCGCTCCYTAATTGATGAACATTATTTTGGTGACGATCGTTTCGGTACCCTCGTYATTGCTGGCAAATACAAGGTATATCCCCGTATTGGCCTTTACCCCACTAAAATTCTTGCCATCCCATATCGCTTGTCCTCCCAAAGCGGTTGTTTCATATATGAGCGCCCCGGTAATATCCGTGATCTTTACATCGGCATCTGTAACCAGGCCCTTAATTGCTATGGAGCCGGTATAACCCTCTCGAACTGGATTTGGATAAGCGTATACATTCTTGTGCGTAAGCGCTCCTTCAGTTGCCGTTCCTTTATATGAAACGATCCCATCGTCGGTTCCAAAAAACACCTCCCCATTTTTCTGATTGATTGCAATATTTGTAATGCTATTCGATAGAAGTGGGCTATTATCTGTGGTAAAGTGTTGTAGTTCCCTGGTACCATCCTCCGACATGAGAAAGACTCCAGCGTCACCAGTTCCGAGCCATTTTCTGTTAGCCCCATCAATGGCTATTGCCGTAACTGCCTCTGTTTCCAATAGGAATTGGAAATATCCATCTTGTTCTACCAAAATCTGCTGGGCGTCAAAATCATCGTTTGTGAACAGCAAGGATGGGGAATAAAAGACATAAATGCCTTCATTGGTACCCACCCAAATTTCACCATCCAGATCCTCGGCAATGGATATTACATCCAAAGAGACATTGCCCGCTCCGACTGAATTTATCAGCCTTGTTTCCTGGTCGTCCGTTTTATTTTCTATAGTTCCATTATCATCGAAGACCAGAATGCCTTTCTTGTCCAGCAGCACCCATTTATACCCTTGCTGATCTACAATTATTTCAGACACCCTGGAGTTGAGACCAATTCCCTGAAATTCGAAGAAATACCACTCACCGTTGGCCTTGCGCACAGATATGACATGCTCCACCTCCGTACTGGTTACCCATAAGTTTCCATCATTATCAAKTGCCAGCCCACCAATTCTCATGAAATTGTCACCCGGYACGACCGACTGCAAGACGCTGTCTGTTGTCTCCTCATTGTAAATATTGACCATCTTCCCCTGATACAGTTCGACGATSCCATGACCCCAGGAACCAGCGTAAACCCGCTCTTTATCGTTAGGGTCAACTACAATTCGAATAAAGTCCCKGGCAGAATTTAAGACGCTGTAGTCATACGCTACCCAATTGTTATTGATGTAGCTGAACAAGCCATCCTTAATGCCAGGACCACTCCAGGAACCGGTTCTCCCACCCGACGCTACCCATAAATCTTCCTCACCAAAAGCCATGTCAAACACCCTGTCMGATCCAGGACCGTTGGGAAAAGATCCCCAAGTGTCATTATTTTGAATTAACCCGGCATAAAARTCCGCAATCCATATGTTACCATCCCTATCGAGAATCGCGTGTCTGGGGTCAATTGTATTGGTATAGGATGCTGTTTTGATACCGCTGTCAGTATAGACATAGGCAGATCCATTTGCAGCTACAATGATGCGATTGTAAGTGGCRTCAATTCGGAAGATGTCTTCATTAAGACCTCCATCAAAATTAGTCCATATACCATTGGAGCCCCGCACAAATATGGAGTCATTTAATGTGCTGTCCCCTGGGTTATTTGATTGAACCAGGAACAGTTTTCCATTAAGGGATGTCATAGAGTTGTAMRTTGTRGCCGGCAAGCCCGTTTCCAGGCTCCAKGAGCTAAAATCWGTCAARTTGGAGCCCGAGAATGGTGCTTTAAACAAACCTATRTYCGCTGCGGCATAGATCGTATCATTTTGTATAACAACCTGATTAATGGCATCCTGATCAACGGTGACATAATAGGTGTCTTTAATTTCGTTTTTGGAAATATCCAGAACTACGATTCCAAATCCAGCTGCTAAATAGGCAAACCCATTGTAGATAGCAATGCTATTGATGCTCTTATCGCCCGGTATATTCTTTCTCTTTATATCGGGAATATTGACCACGGCTCCTCCCCTTACCAGATCGATATTCGCATTAGAATAGGCTATAACCAAAACATTACCGGTCGTTTCATATCCAATGTTACTGACCGAAACATCAGATAACCCAGATACTTTGGACATTCTATTAACAGAATTGTCGGTCCTGTCAAAATAGTGTACAGCTGAACCGGTAGCACAGTAGATTCTGTTACCCGCCTCAACTACCTCCTTAGAATTGTTATACGGCAGGTGAATTTGCCAATCGCCAATGGCGATACTCTGAGCCAGGCACAGACGAGGCAATAACCAAAGCAATATTATCGACGCAGCGAATTTCAATGTCAGGCTATAATAATTTAATGTCAACTCAGCTTAGAAGTGCTTTCGTTAAACAGAATTCTGTCTCATTTATTATAGGCTAATGTCTCTTTTGCCAAAAATAATGGGATTACCTTCCGTTACTTTTATCTGGAGGTCATCAATGGTGAACTGAACACCCTCGTTATTCCAGACATAGATTTTTACCAAATCATCCGCACTTTGTATATGATGAAACCTAATGGAATGGAAGGCCTTAAACCATGTGTCCGGCCCGCTGTAGAAATATGAAACATTCATACCATTCCAATTATACCCTACTCCATCAGGTGACTGAAGCTCAATTACCATAATTACATCACTACTCCTGGCGGCCATTTTTACCAATAAACTCAGATGGATTATGTTCTCCCTGTGGGTCATCAAATCGGAGATCTTGCCAATAAAAACCGGGCTGAATTTATCATCTGCACGCATTTTAAAAGCCTTTGTTCCAGATTTAGAATTCACAATTCCACTTTCAGAGCCCTGCCAGGAGCCCAAACCGTTTTCAAAGTCACATACGTTTAGATAAACCGGTTTTTCSAGGCGTCCCTGCGTAGAATCCCTGGAGAACAGGTAGACCTCAGAATTGAAGTAGTATTTYCGGTCAACCAAATAGGGATACTTCTCCATAATTATCTCYGGTATTTCCACYGGACTGTACYTRCTGGACCAKYRGTATARRAAATARGGCKTTWCRCTNTTTCMCMMNAATAKCCSWGAAKWMTSYRAGYTKYTCCCTKCCMYKATTAAYGWATCTWTCYCCTTGATTTTCAGTAAGATACGACAAATAGTCAATGGTTCTTCCATGTTTATTGAGGTCATATTCTACAAGGTATGGATGACTTACATTTAGTGCCTTGGTTATGTTCTCCCCTCCATAGATGTCTTCATAATAAATGGCGCTTTCAGCCAGCTCTTTTAAGACACCGAAATTGTGTCCCTGATAGAATCTGTTTAAAACGATGGTGCTCACCATACCAAGCGTTAAAAAGCCCAATACAGCGACTGTTAAGAATCGTCCAGGAACATATGCTGGAATTAAAGAAAACAACAAAATCAGCAGAAACGGGAATGAGAACAGCAACACTGACCTTTGCAGCACCGGGTTCACAAAAACAGAATAGCAATACCCAATCAGAAAAGGAAGCAGGAACCAGATCAAAGCCAACCAACGAAATTTTCCAAGTCCCGGTTCGTACTCTTTATATAGAATCGATCCAAAGCACAGCAAAATAAACACAGTTAATAGCCAGGGCGAATTGTTAAACGCGTAAAGAACATATTCACCTAACCAATTGCCCTTCTGATCAGGAGAGCCAAGCCACTCAGCTTCAGCCAAACCACCAATTGTCAGGTGATCCATGGAAACCCCAAAATGGGGAGCAAATAACACAAAAACAAGACCCAGTGCAGCCAGATAGGGTTTAAAATTCGTCTTGTTCAGGAAGATTAAACCCGTTAAGCCTATTATAAGCACCATTAGAAAGCTGAAATAGTGCGTATAGAAAGCAGCGGCAGCGAAGAAGCCCAGTGCAAGGACCTTGAGCGTTTTATATCTGGAGGGATAAAACAATACCAGGCTCCAGAACCAGGTGGCTCCCAGAGTAAATGCCAGTCCCGGGCTATACGGCCTGGCTATTTGGCTGTGAAGCAAGGGAAACTGCAAAAAACACATTGAAGCCGCGACGAAGAGGCCCGCATTCTTATTGAACCAAACTTTGGAAACTTTGTACGAGAAGAATACAGCGAGTATGCCTGAAAGAACAAATGGAAAGCGAAGAGAAGCTTCAGAAATGCCAAACATTGAGGTCCACAAATACAGAAACACCTGAACCCCCGCTGGATGCCCATCTGGTCTTACTCCAAAATCTATAAGGCCGGTAAAATTATCAACCCTCAGACGCAGCAGTGCGCTTATCTCATCCGCGGTAATTGAGAGATCGCCATAATTGTAAAATCGAAGAATTGCGGCGACAAGTAGAATTACCCCAAGAAGTCTGGTCTCGATATTTAAAATACCCACTCTTGACATCAGCTAATTTGGAGCACAATATTACAAATATATTAAGCAGGCACCCGACATAATTCATGATTGAATTGACTACTTTCGTGCACGATAATTAGACCAGAGGAAGCATCGACAGCTTTCAAAAGCCCATAGGCACCCGTAGTTCAACTGGATAGAATATCTGACTTCGGATCAGAGGGTTGGGGGTTCGAATCCCTCCGGGTGTACTTGATGACCACCCCGAAGTAGAGCAAAGCTCACTTCGGGGTTTTCTTTTAGATAAGAGCCAAACGAAGTTTGAGCGAATAGCTAAAAGAAAACCCCGGCAAACCGGCGCAGCCGGGTCGGGGTGGTTCCCTTCACGACAAAGGAGGGAACGCGCAGCAATCCCATTCTAACGGGGAGTTGTAAAGCATAAAAAGTCCAGCATCACAACCTATCCGGTCCATGGGTTCCCTTCACGACAAAGGAGGGAACGCGCAGCAATCCCATTCTAACCGGGAGTTGCAAAGCATAAAAAGTCCAGCATCACAACCTATCCGGTCCATGGGTTCCCTTCACGACAAAGGAGGGAACGCGTAGCAATCCACACACAACCAACTATGAGATACACCCGAATAAAAACTCCAATACTGTAACGGATGTGACTTAGTAACAATAATGAGCCAGGAGAAAACACGCGCCCGGATGTTCCACGTGAAACGCCCCCTAGCGCCCGATGTAAACCATCAAAACAGAGATATCAGAAGGAGAAACTCCGGAAATGCGAGAGGCCTGTCCTATTGTTTCAGGTTTAATCAGATCCAGCTTCTCCCTGGCCTCGGATGAGAGTGAAGTCAGCCGGCTATATTCAAAATCACCATGAAGCTTTATGTTTTCCAGYCTSGACATCTTCTCTACCATTTCSTGCTCCTTATCAATRTACCCGGAATACTTCATTTGAATCGCTGCCTGCTCCGAACTYTCCCCCGACARAGGYAATTGATCCAGAARAGAATTTAACCCWGGCAGAACGCTCCTAAGGGCCTCAAATGAAACCTGAGGYCGTGTAAGGATRTTGAATAGCTTCATTTTCTGTTTTATGGGAGCRGTTCCAGACTCCAYCAGTAACGAATTAATTTCTTCAGGGCTCACACTTGTCTCCTTAAAATAGCGAATCACGGCATTCGAAGCTTCCCGTTTCTGCTCTACCCTGTCCATTCGTTTCTTTGAAGCCAAACCAAGTTCGTGCGACTTGGGTGTCAACCGCATATCCGCATTATCCTGCCTCAATAGAATTCTATACTCCGCCCTTGATGTAAACATCCTATAAGGCTCATCCGTCCCCTTTGTTACCARGTCGTCTATCAAAACACCAATATAGGCTTCAGCCCTCCCCAGCACAAAGGGATCCCTGCCATTTAGCTTGAGGTGAGCATTRATTCCRGCCATYARGCCCTGRCATGCWGCTTCYTCATAWCCCGTWGTWCCRTTKATYTGMCCRGCAAANNATAAANNTGYTCRAYCTTYTTAGTTTCCARRGTCARTGATARYTGATCWGGYGGRAAAWAATCATAYTCRATMGCATASCCCGGYCTRAAMWCTTTTACATTYTTRAAACCMGGWATRGWTYTMAKSGCYTCGTATTGAACTTCCTCAGGAAGCGATGTAGAAAACCCATTAATATASGTTTCCACCGTATTCCAGCCCTCCGGCTCAACAAAAAGCTGGTGTCTGTCCCTCTCCGCAAAACGCTCAATCTTATCCTCTATAGATGGGCAATACCTCGGTCCCTTACCCTCAATTCTCCCAGCAAACATGGGAGACTTGTCAAACCCAGCTCTAAGAATGTCATGCGTATTCTCATTGGTATATGTGATATAACAGCTGCGYTGTTCAGTCAATGCCTTCGTGTTGCTATATGAGAACTTTTGGGGATTTAAGTCGCCCTTTTGCTCCTCCATCTTTCCGTAGTCGAGTGACCTGCCATCCACGCGGGGAGGTGTTCCGGTTTTCATGCGGCCACTTGAAAATCCCAAAGCAACGAGCTGCTCGGTTATTCCMGTTGAGGCTYTTTCACCAGACCTGCCCCCACCAAAGTTCTTTTCTCCAATATGAATGAGTCCATTTAAGAACGTACCATTGGTTAAGACCACCGCCCTTGCCGGTATTTCGGTACCCATCCCGGTTCTTACTCCAACAACCTTTCCCCTTTTAACCATCAAGCCCACCACCGCGTCTTGCCAGAAATCTACACGCTCATTCTTTTCCAATACGCTGCGCCACTCAGTTGCAAAGGCCATTCTGTCATTTTGTGTTCTAGGGCTCCACATTGCAGGTCCTTTGGACATATTTAACATCCTGAACTGAATCATBGAWCGGTCSGACACAATTCCMGAATAACCACCCATTGCATCAATTTCGCGAACTATCTGACCCTTGGCCACGCCACCCATAGCAGGATTACAAGACATCTGCGCGATTCTGGCAAGATCCATCGTGACCATAAGCACCCTGGACCCCATGTTGGCCGCTGCTGCTGCTGCTTCGCAGCCAGCATGACCACCACCAACTACCACTACATCGTATTTYTCAAACATGATTAACAGAATCGTTCCACGTGGAACGTCAATTTATTNGGGGGCCTGCCTGCCGGTAGGCAGGGTGCAAAGATAGATATAAATCCTCTTTACCAGTCATGGTGGCTTTGTCCYCCGGCGTTTTATCSCGATAGCCYAACAGGTGCAACACGGCATGCACCATTACCCTTCTCAGCTCATCGTGAAATCCWATCCYATAGCGCCCYGARTTGTCACGCACCCTATCCACGCTGATAAAAACATCTCCRCYGATGGAAGTGCCTTCATYGTACTCAAAGGCAATMACATCMGTTAATTCATTGATATTCARRTACTTGARRTTTATTTYKCGYAAATATGCGTCACTGCAGTATACAAARGAGATTGGGCCTAAAGTCTTATGCTCTTTTTGAATAACAAGCTCTATCCACYYTTCCAGTGAAGYCCTRYTCGGAAGTCTGAAGCTAACCCCCTCTTTGTGAAAGGAAATGTGCTGTTGCCGCACTTGCACTAAMGAAGCTTTAAGGAKATGGGACGGAAGATCTAATWAAAATCAGTTAGCCGAAAGCTTAAAGTTCAACTCRACCTCGCGACCCTCACTGGAGAATCCAACYTCATCRGCTAAATTCTTCATGAGAAAAATRCCACGACCATTGAGCTTTTCAATGTTAGCAGCYTCYGTAGGRTCGGGTATATYAGTAACATCAAACCCCTCCCCCTCATCGCTTATTTTAAARCACAGGTATTCTAAATCCTTGTCAGCATCAAACTCAACACTAACATGCTTTCCMGGRTCGTATTTATTTCCATGCTGTATKGCATTGTTCACCGCYTCGGTGATCGATATTAATATGTTRCCATAATAATCCTSATTAATGCTATAGTCACTACAAATCTCATCYACCATCCTTTCAACTAAGGCTAGATTTTCTGGAACTGAAGAAAAGTTTATCGATTTTTTCATTGAAGAGCTWCTTGCAGTTTTTGGTTCTCTTACCAACATACTTTTAATTTTTGAACGTATTGAAGTACTCGCTAACTTTRTTCTTGTAATACGGTTTTAAATTTGCRGGAACGGTTCTCAAMAGTTCCGTTTCWCGTTTTTTCAGCATATTATACTCAAAAAAGCCCGTAGGGTTACCAAAACTTTCATTTTTRGCCTCAGTAGACTTCCTTTTATTGTCCATTTCTCTTTCACGTTCAGCATTCTCAGCTTTTAACAAYCTCGTTAATATTTCCTTCTGACGGTTGAYYGTTTCCTGTGTAAYYCGCCTGTTCACCAGATCAGTTTCGGTTTSCTCCATCATYYTCGCCAATTTCTCCAGGTTACCCATRCTGCCCTGTCCAYCCTTGTTCATCTGYTGATTCATTTTCTGTAATTGATTTCTTATGGCCTCTTGCTCAGCAGCCATTTTTGCGAGCTGYTTACTCATTCCATTGCCCATTTKCTTGCCACCCGGCTTCATSCCCTTCTTCATGCCCTCSAGTTGTTTGTTAAGCATTTGCTGCATTCCRCGCATAGATGACATAGATGGTTTTCCATGCCCCGGCTTCTTACACCCAGACTTTTTACATCCAGGTTTTGAGCATGACGATTTACTGTTCATTTGATTCGCCATCTGCTGTTGCATTTGCTCAACAATCTCACTTAACAAGAGAGCCAAATTGTTCACCGCCGTCATCACATATTGCTGCTTCGAACTTGCCTCCTTGGTTTTTCTATCCGCCATCAAACTAATCGCTTTATCCATATTTTGATTGATCGCAGCTATCTCCCTATTGACAAAAGGTTCAATTTCAACAACCCGCTTGCTCAAAGCAAAGAGCGAATCCTCGATCATCTTAGCATCGTCCTTAATCTTCTTTTGVGTCTGTGTGTGCTTTACATATTCCGGACTCTTTTGATYGGTYCGCTTAAAATYGGCCATCAATTCTTCCTGGTCAAATGATAACTTAACCAGGTTTTCCAACAGACCCCTCAAATCCTCAAGGTCTTCCGCATCAGCTCCCGATTCCATTTCTGCYTGCATCTGCTCAAGTTTCTTTCCCAACTCCTCCATGCCCTCAGAAGCATCCTCCTGGGAATCRGAGGCCTTGCTCTTTTTTCCCTTTTCCAGGTTCTCGGAGCTGTTCTCCATKTCCTCAGAAATCTGCTGTTCATCCTCCTTYGTGTCRCCCAATTCGTTGGGAAACTCCAACTCCTTGTTCAAATCCTTCATTTCTTTAAGATCCTCCTTTACATCCTCAAAATCCTTGTTCAACTCATCYTGYTTCTTCTTCAATTCCTCTGAATCAGAMTYYTTTTCCTCGCTTTCTTTACTGAGYTCCTTTTGCTTTTCTTTCAAGRTCTCAAGTTTATCYATTACCCGCTCCAACTTTTGCTCCAACTCCAACTGCTTGAAGATCTCYAAACTTCTATCCAGYTCTTTTTCGATGTCTTTATTGTCCAAYTTCATCTTCTCCATCATGTCCTGAATCTTACTCTTGTCSAGRTTYGCCATAAGTTTTTCCATCTCCTTGAAMAGCTCCTTCATTTCRTCACTCATCACCTTCTCAAACAATTCTTCCAGCTGCCTTTGTTTTTCCAGAAGTCTCTCATCCATCTGAATATATTCCGATTGCTGCATAAAGTTCTTCGAAACRTCCCTTTTAATATCTGCAACGCTCTTTTGCAGYTCCTTTTGCGCATCTAAAAGCTCTTTTATCTTTTGCTTCTCTTCCCACGACAAAGTTTTCTTGTCCAGCATCTTCTTGTTCAGGTCTTTTAGGTCCCTCTGCAATTTTCTGGCGAGCATTGTGCTCTTCTCTATCTCCTCCTTWATCTTTTCATTGCGCTCATCTGTTTTATCGGAAATCTCTTTCAAGCCCGGAGCTTTGTATACACGCCTGTCAGACTTGGTTGACTTACTCCCATTTACACCATCATTGTCCCAAATCTCAAAATAATACTCAATCTCCTCCCCAGCCTTTATTTCTAATTTATTCAAATCCCAAAAGTGAAAAAACTGAGTTTGACTCATGCTTTTAGCGATGGCTATTGGCAGAGACACCATATCAGCACTTTCTTTCCCCGTCTTTATATAATTGAATGTTAGTTGTTCAAACCCGTAATCATCCTTCACCAGTCCTGCAAAATAAAGTCGCTTGCTATTGTTTGAATCAACTTGCTCGTCGACCTGAATTGACGGAAACAGATCAGGAACCACATTTATCCAATACGTGATAGAATCCCGACTCTTGACAAATTCATTTTTCGTTCTTATCGTATATGAACTGTTTTCAAAGAAACGATTTGAATAGGTGTATCGATCGGCCCCATTTAAGTTCGCATCTRTTGGGCCYGCCATTGCYCCATTKGAAAATTTCAASGTCAGYACATCCGTGTTAATTGTATTGAAAAACCATTCCACCCGGGTGCCCTCTGGAATGATCATATCACCGGTATTGCTTAACCGCTCCCYGGACCTCCCWGTATAAGYCGGAAACTTTAATTCAGCTTCAAAATCCATGATCAACGGRTTAGGCAGCACCKTTAGTTCAAAYTCGCGRGAATARAATCCATTRGCTATCAAGCGAAACACTTTATCCCTTTGAATGTTTCTGAACAGATAAGAGAACYTGACCTTTCCCTTCTTATYGAGCTTATAGCTCGTGCCYTCAAATTCAATRTAAACCTCCCCGGGAATTTCCTCACCCGACATGCGAACGGCCAGGAAATAATCTTCYTGYTGTACSGCATTAAGATTRTCGTTTTCAATAACAAATTCGAAYGGAATAACGGGATCAAATTCTGTACGATGGTGCACCAGGCGGGCTGTGCTGTCTTTTACAAGGGCAGGATGCAGAAATGTTATCAAACCTGCAAAAAGCAAAGGCAGCAGGGCATATTTGATATATTTYCTATTCCYTGTAAGRTCAATAGCAGARGAAAACTGTATBGGAGTAAGGTVTTTGGATTTTTGTACAATGCTCGCCYCTAACAAAGAGGCCTCTTTAGCATCCACCCAMCGATTCTCYCTRCTCAATTGCARCAGGTTGGTCAATTTGTCYTTAACTTCCTGAAAATGCGATCCAATAATGTTTGCCGCTTCTTCATGRGACAACCGATGTCCCAATTTATAAAGCCCAATCAGCGGGATAATAATAAACCTGCCAAGAATCAGCCCCGTTCCTATTACCAATCCATAAAACAGTACGGTGCGAACGGTAACGTTAAACTCACCAAAGTACTCTGCGCTTACAACCCCCAGGTAAAAAAGCACAAGGATACCAATCGCAAARAGCGCTCCCTTTATCAGCTGGTTYTTATAGAACCTCCTGATAAAAGCGTCTAACTTSCCGATAAGGTCATGATAACTTTTTTCCCCCTCACTCATTGTAAAMTTYTYAGSTTGGCYARRCTCCSTAATAGCATAACGGAAAWACCAAAGTAAAGTTATACATTTTATCATTTTTAAAGCAGGGTCTGTTCCAGCTAATACCGATAATAGAATTATCTTTGCTAGCCCACAAATTTGGATCCATGTCTAAAAACAAGACCAGAGTACGTTTTGCTCCCAGCCCCACCGGCCCGCTGCACATGGGTGGTGTAAGAACMGCATTGTACAATTATCTGTACGCCAAGAGYATGGGCGGCGAYTTTGTTCTTCGMATWGARGAYACTGATCAGAAACGYTAYGTAAAGGGKGCTGAAGACTACATTATAGAGTCTCTCGAATGGTGCGGTTTAAAATTTGACGAAGGCCCACATATAGGGGGCGATTATGGCCCTTATCGTCAATCAGAACGAAAATCCCTTTACAAAGAGCATGCAGATCAGCTTGTCAAGGATGGGCATGCATACTACGCTTTCGATACGCCAGAAGAGCTGGAAGAAATGAGGAATAAGTTAAAGGCGGCGAAAGTAGCMGTACCACAATACAAYGCGGTTACCCGGTCGACGATGAAAAACTCCTTGACATTATCGGAKRMTGAAGTYGCGAAGAGATTGGATRACGGCGATYCRTATGTTATYCGGATAAAAGTTCCRAGGAATGAAGAAATCCGCGTTCAGGATATTATAAGAGGATGGGTCGTTGTTCACTCCTCAAAARTYGATGACAAAGTSCTSTTCAAGGCAGACGGAATGCCMACTTATCACCTTGCCAATGTGGTGGATGACTATTTGATGAAGATCAGCCATGTGATCAGGGGAGAAGAATGGTTGCCTTCGACACCAATCCATGTGCTTCTCTATAAATATCTTGGCTGGGAAGATCAAATGCCCCAATTTGCCCACCTGCCCTTGCTGTTGCGACCAGATGGCAATGGAAAGTTGAGCAAGAGAGATGGGGACCGGTTGGGATTTCCCGTCTTTCCATTAGACTGGCTGGATCCTGAAAGCAATGAGAAATCATCTGGTTATAAAGAGCAAGGATATTTTGCGGAGGCCTTTATAAACATGTTGGCTTTTCTCGGCTGGAATCCGGGAACAACCGAAGAATTATTCTCGCTCGACAAGCTGATACAGACCTTTACCTTAGACCGGGTTGGAAAAGCAGGGGCGAAATTTGACCTTGAAAARGCRCATTGGTACAACCAGCATTACCTRAGAAACAAATCTGATTCCGATCTGGCTACYCTTTTAGAACCATCGCTTAAGGAAGCWGGAATAACTGCYGATCATGACTAYATYRCCAAAGTCTGTCATCTTATGAAAGAACGTTCCACTTTCATTCCAGACATGTTGGAGGGGCTTTACTTTTTCAATGAGCCTTCGGGGTACGATGAAAAAATGATCAGAAAAAAATGGAAAGAGAACACACCTTCCACGATTCAAGGATTCAGGGATATCCTCGAAACAATGGAGGACTTTTCCTCTGATAATATTGATGTCGAGTTCAAGACCTTCCTGGAAAACAATGGGCTGTCAATGGGTGAAGTAATGCCCATTTTAAGAATATTGGTTGCGGGAGTTACTTCCGGACCATCAATATTCGACGTAATCTCAGTAATCGGAAAAGAAGAAACGCTGAAGAGAATTAAGGTGGGATTGGAAAAAATACCGGCACTTGCTATTGCATAATCATCTCATGGCCGAACAAGTAAAATCCAAGGTAATACCAAGAGAAAACAGGGTTCTGGATGGAGTACCACGCATCAGTGACAACTTCTATCACAGCGACCGCATTTTTCGGTCATTGTTATCCAGCGAATTGTCGGTAGATGCCCTCAAATATATGGACGACAAGCTAACTGGGCTTGGAGAAGATGCTGCTGGTAAAATGAATCAGCTCTCGCTGGATGCAGACAAGAATGGCCCTCAGCTTATAAAACGAAATGCACTGGGTGAAAACATTGATGAAATAAAGTTCCATCCTGCYTATTGGGAGCTGATGRAAATTGCRGTGAAGGGTGAAATGTTTCGGGTAAAATGGGAACCCCGGTTGAGGGAGCAATTTGCTACTGAGAGAAACAGGATGGGTTTTACATCTGGATTTCTATACTGCATGAGCGAAATGGGGCAGTACTGCCCGCTTTGCATGACMGACGGAGTGGCCCGGCTCATTGATTTACATTGCGAACCTGAAGACAGGTCCAGGCTCATGAAACATATTTACACCAGCGACGCGAATGAKCTAAAGACTGGTGCGATGTTTCTKACWGAGAAAACCGGAGGATCTGACGTGGGGGCCAATATTGTTWCYGCYACACCWATMGGCAATGGYTTRTACCATCTGAATGGGGAAAAGTGGTTTTGCAGCAAYGCRAATGGMGAYATCATTTTCGTTCTTGCGAGRACYGACCAGGACATTCCKGGRATCAAGGGAATTTCAATTTTTCTGGTTGAAAAATACCTSGAAAATGGGAGYAARAATCCAATCGAGATAGTTCGCCTCAAAGAYAARTTGGGCGTRCGYTCYATGGCCAGCGCCGAGTGTATCCTYACAGATACAGTTGGCAAATTGGTKGGAGAAGAGTTCCAGGGATTYAACGTSATGGCWGAYATGGTTAATCTYTCRCGAATYTATACSGCMATGGGGAGTYTRGCRGGYTCACGMCGKTCAATAATMGARTCGTACCAGTTCTTGAACCAGCGACAATCCTTTGGCAAGCCTACYATGGAACACGCCTTGGTAAGAGAAAAGTTTAGAGAGGTGGGCAGTATGTATGTGGCCAATTTCTACATGGTGTGGCGCGCGATAAAAGCGTTGGACAATGCTGAAAATGGAGATTCAAAAGCTGAACATGTGCTCAGGTTACTAACACCCATGATCAAAAAATCYGTWTCSGARGAAGGTGTWTACATGGCCAGAGAAGCCATGGAGCTAATGGGTGGCGTAGGCTACATCGAGGATACAGTTATGCCTAAAATCATACGCGATCTCATGGTCAATCCCATCTGGGAAGGTGCGGGCAATATCATGATTCTCGATATGTTGAGAGCTTCAAAGAAATCCAATGGTCTAACACTTATTCACGAAGAATTGTGTGATACATTCTCCGCCGACGCAGGGGGCACTGAACTTCTGGCAGGAGTTGACCGGCTGTATAAGACCCTGCAAGAATTTCAATCAATGGAGCGTGATGAGATCGAAAGTACCGCGAAGCCTGTTTTTGAAAAGCTTACCCAATATTTCAAGCTTTGTATATTGATTCAGAACCTTTCTGATGACAACAAAGGCTGGATACAACCCGCAATTAATTTCTTTAAACAGGACCTTCTGGATAAGGGGATTCAAAAAAGAACTCCGCTTACCAAATCTGAGGTTGACGATCTTATCGCCTGGGAATACTAGCCGAATGCTAAAGGTTATCGCAGTATTCTTCGCCATTACAGCTTCTCTGGCCGGCGGTTGTGAAAAAAAAGAACCAAACAAACAGGAATCAAAGAGTTGCCTTGAAAAGTTGCGGGCACAGCTTGAAAGTCAGCCCGCTCGGATACCAGCAGCCTCAATTTGGCAATATACCTATCATGACTCAATCGTGTACCTGGTTGCGGCTCCTTGTTGTGACCAGTTTAACCCCCTCTACGATGAAGATTGTAAGATTATCTGTCATCCGGATGGAGGAATAACCGGAAAGGGAGACAGACGATGCACCGACTTCCATAGCAAGGCCACAAATAAAAAACTGGTCTGGACAGACCCACGTTCCGGTAAATAATCTACCCCCTGAGAATCGGGCTTTGACAGGCCCACAACGGGATATTTACAAACACCAATACAAGTATTGCTCGGGTACAGCGTCGGCTTCGCAAGCTGTTAAACCGTACCAACCCAATCAACTCACCATACAGGCWGTATAACGCGACAATGCACAACGTATAAATGTAAAAACGAACATGATGCGTCGCAAAAAGAATATGATCACTGCCATTGAACCAAATAAAATAATTTTGTTTTCCCGAGGCAACCTATCAGGCGACTGCAACGTCATTAATTATGCGTGCATAACTTTTTATTTGCGCAATATTTTTCTAATATTGCTTATAAGCAGTCCCATAAGTTAATTCAACTTTTAGGTGAAGTCTATCCGCCAGATCAATCTCCTGATTAAAACGGGGCAAAAACTAACGTTTTTGTTGACGTTGTTGTCTCTTGCGTTTATCCCAACTGAATCACTTGGGCAGGAATGCGGGTATGTATACGTCACTCCTGGCGGAGCAACTAGCGGCGCAGCGGGAACGAAAACAAATCCTGCGAGCATCTCTTACGGATTAACTTTAACCAGCACAACTGACAATATTGTTCGGGTGAGTGCTGGCACATATGTCCTTTCATCCGAATTTGTGATGATCGGAGACATAACCATAGAAGGTGGATTCGATGCCATTACATGGGTCAAGAGCAATGCCACGCCATCCATCTTTCACAGAAACACTTCCAATATTCAGAGCAATCCAGCAAGRCTRGTGGCTTTTTCCTGTGTTGGAATTAACAATTTCCGGATACTGGATATCACCATAACCATGGACGACGCTGTAGGAAATGGTATCAGCACCTATGGCATATATCTGGACGGCTGCTCCAATTTTACACTCTCCAGATGCATYATTAACCTCGGAAACGCATCAGATGGATTTCTGGGTGCARCGGGAAATCCCGGGATGGGTGGAGCCCAGGGTACTGATGGTGAGTCRGGATCAGAGCAAGGTGATTGCTGTAAGCTACCAGGTATCGGTGGATCAGGATCCTTTGGTGGAAGCAACCCGGGAGGTAATGGTGGAGCCGGTGCAAACCGYCCYACCTTTGATGTGGATACAATCCTGGGGCTGTGCTACKCSGATGATTTYAGAACTGAAGAYGGATTTTCCGGATATGCCGGACTTGGMATGGGYGGRGCCCAGGGAGGAATTGGAGGAGACGGAGTATGCGAATTGGTAGAGTATGTTTCCACAAGYTGCGCTGCAACTGCAACAAATCATGGWGGAACCGGGGCTGTKGGAACTGTGGGATACAATGGTCAAAATGGATTGCAGGCCTATGCTTCATACACCGGGGGCTTTTATGTGCCGGCAACCGGTACCATTGGCACACAAGCTGTCCACGGTGGTGGCGGGGGTGGTGCAGGYGGTGGTGGCGCTAAAGGTTGTGAGCCTGTTGTAATCAATCCATCTTCCTGYGACACTGTTTTCTGGAGCTGGGGCTCTGGAGGCGGAGGCGGAGGYGGAGGCGAAGGCGGCCARGGGGGATTTTCCGGACTTGGTGGAGAAGGTGGAGGAGGTTCTTTCTGTATTTTCACCTGGAACTCGGGCGTCAATGGACAGGTTCGGGACTGCTATTTAAATCCAGGAACTTCAGGTATTGGTGGACTCGGTGGGCCAGGTGGAGCTGGCGGACCTGGGGGTCAGGGAGGCCAAGGGGGTACTACGGGACAGAATCTTCTGGACACGACGAAGAGCTGTAACACCGGGGAAGGCGGTGATGGCGGCCTTGGCGCCGCCGGCGGAATAGGGGGCACGGGCGGTTTGGGATCAGATGGTCTGAGTATGCAGATCTACGAGGATACTGCAGGAAATCCGATGTTGGTCTCCAATGCTTACAATCCTTTCGAACCAGTCGTGACGGTGGATTTTTCAGGGTGCTCAAATTCAGACATTATATTCGGTACCACGGCAACGGGAAACATCGACTGGATATTCGGTTTCGGTGCCAATCCGGCAGGAAGTGCTAGCGCGATGGACACGGTGCAATACGCAAGTGGTGCTCTGGGATCCAGAACCATTACCTTAATTGTTGACGGGGTGCCTTACACCTTGGCCAATTTCATTACACTGAACGTAGGATATCAGCCGCCAGAAATTGAGGCTTCGTCACTGGTGATCTGTGCCGGTGACAATATGACACTCACCAGTAGCGGTAACGCTGACACATACAACTGGTCAATCACGGGTGGCACACCTTCCAGCTCCACTCTGCAAAACCCAGGTGCAATTCCCTTTAACACRCCKGGCACCTATCTCATAACYTTGACCACAAACAGTTGTTGTGGGGTGGCYTATACYGAGCAGGAAGTTGAAGTGATYGGTTCRGTAACTGTGGATTTGGGAGCRGAYACCKCYGTGTGTTTYACRGATGTTCTACCCACYTTYGATGCKRGCAATCCCGGTGCSGTCTATTCCTGGAYSCTGRAYGGYSYYSCCATWGGWRCRGGGACACAAACCTTGCAAGCATCTTCTCMRGGAACTTATGCGGTYACCGTTACRTACGGYAGYTGTTCAACAACKKCMAGTGTTGAGTTCRRCATCTTCACTTCGCTCCCSGTTRACATGGGTGGAGACACYTCCATTTGYATTAACGATGCTTTTCCAATATTGGATGCAGGGCTACCTAACATGAGCTATTCCTGGAGCCTTGATGGAAATCCGGTAGGTACAAATGACCAAACACTCGCCACAACGATCCCGGGGACATATTCCGTGATTGTTACCAGCGCAACTGGTTGCCAGGGTGCCGACTCGCTTACACTGTCATTGAGTCTTCCCGAAGTTGAGCTTGGAAGCAATAAATCTGTTTGTGATAATGAGCCTTTTCCAATCCTATACGCCGGAAACCCTGGTTCATCATACTCCTGGTTTCTCAATGGATTGCCGATTGGAATCGACAGCATTGAAATACAAACATTTGCAGGAGGAACTTATTCTGTGCTTATCGTCAATCAATTCGGGTGCACGGCTGGAGACAGTATCTTGTTAACTGTTCTGACTACACTGACAGGGAATTTCACCTCACCAGCTACTGCCAATGTAGGTGCACTAGTGTCATTTATTGACAACTCATCGCCTGGTCCGGTMTCATGGAATTGGAATTTCGGAGACAGYAGYCCCAACGAYACGACACAAAACCCWACMCATRYKTACAACACYGCSGGTATTTATCCTGTTTTTGTYATTGTKGGYAATGGYGTTTGCTATGATACCGTTACRACCACCATTGAAATTCTCAATGATTGTGGYTCATTTGGTTTAACCTCGGCCTTTTCTCCGCTCATTGACACCATCGACCTTGCMGGTYTGGGRATCGCRAGTTTTACCAGCYTAAGCACCAATGCWTTGTCCTGGCTATGGGATTTCGGGGATGGGACCGCTCCRTCWACRGTTCTGAATCCYAACCACACCTTTACGAATACCGGTGTTTATACCGTCACATTATAYGCGTACAATTACAACTGCACYGATATAAGTWCSGGGACAATTGTRGTCATTAATTCAACGACCCTTCCYCCRGTTGACACRACKGATACMACAACKGGKATAGGATTGAATATCTCCGGCATTGAAGTGTGGACAGTCTCTCCAAATCCCAACAAYGGCATCTTTTACATTGAAGCAAATTTRATGAACCGRGRAACCTATTACCTTGAATTGTACAATATTGTYGGTGAGTTAATCCTCCGGGAAGAGATCAAAACTCCGACARAGTATCGAGGCATATTTGATTTATCACAAGAGGCTAAGGGTATTTATTTGGTCAAGCTGAGATCRRGTGAAGCATMTATGAGCAAGAAAATAATTATTCATTAATTGAACGCCATTAAAACATCTTTGGGTAATCTCACCTTGTTGCAAAACTTTACCGTTTGCTGTGCGGTATTGTTGGTGACCTTTATGAGTGCAAATGCCCAGGAATGCAATATTGTATATGTRAAAGCAGGTGGWGCYACCTCWGGAGCMGCAGGGACSAARAGYAATCCAGCCAGCCTGTTRTAYGGACTGAATCTATCGAATTCTGTCGAYAACAAGATTCATATGGCTTCGGGCACATACTTTGTCTTCAATGCCATAARCATGAAGAGCGATGTCACTTTGGAGGGTGGCTTTGATGCYCTGACCTGGGTGAAAAGCAACGGTACCAATACCACCATCTTTCGGGATAATTCCAACATGGAGACGTCACCAACCCGTCTGGTAGCCATGTATTGCATGAACATCACCAATTTCCGGCTGCAGGATCTTACCATACAATGCTCCAATGCATTTGGCAATGGTGCGTCYAGCTATGGGGTTTACCTGACTGGGTGTTCTAATTATGAAATTGCGAGGTGCAAAATCATTTCTGGCAACGCAGGGAATGGAGACAATGGAATTAATGGTTCAAGCGGGATTGGAGGRGCCCCKGGCACGGCYGGCGAAAAYGGGGCTGAACAAGACTCATGCTGCAGGCTCGGCGGAATCGGCGGGCTAGGTTCATTCGGGGGCAGCTTCCCMGGAGGAGATGCTGGTGATGGAGGCAACGGCGGAACAGCTTCTTGTTCATTTTGTGGCGACCCAACAGATGCTGTCAACGGATATCCGGGCGTTTCGGGACTTGGTCCTGGCGGTGGAATAGGAGGCAATGGAGGGGCGAAAGTTGTCGTTTGTGTTTATCCAATTTCATGCAAAAGAACTCCGGTAAACGAYGGCCAACCAGGTGTAAATGGCACGGACGGATTGCCAGGAATAGCRGGCACGGACGGAACGGGTTTTTATGCCTCTGGATTCTATTTTCCAAGTAATGGAACACCCGGYACATCCGGMACYCATGGGTCNNNDGGTGGTGGTGGCGGAGGTGGAGGTGGATCTCTTGGAGGCATTCCATATGACTGCTTATTTGGTTTACCCCCSTACTGGAACGGGTCTGGGGCCGGTGGAGGTGGAGGTGGAGAAGGCGGAGAATCCGCACAGGGTGGAACCGGCGCAACCGGCGGTGGAGGCTCATTCGCCGTTTATCTTGACAATAATGGCGCTAATGGGATGATCAAAGACTGCCAATTAACRGTRGGRAATTCAGGATTGGGTGGCCTKGGAGGTCAGGGTGGCACRGGWGGAKYMGGTGGYCTTGGAGGATTAGGAGGAGGTRTTAGCAATTGCAATATTGGWGCAGGTGGAATTGGCGGATCTGGTGGTCARGGYGGTRMAGGTGGAGCMGGAGGSAAGGGCTCCGATGGGGTGGTRTTTGCWCTGTATGAAGATCCTACCGGTATTCARGTCAGCTTAATGAACATTAACAGTCTTCAACAGCCTTTTGYTTCTGTTAAATACGCTGGATGYACAGAAATGCCAGTTGAATTTTCAACAACGGCATCMGGAACRGTTCAATGGTTCTTTGGRGCYGGGTCAACTCCTTCCTCCAACATCAGCAATCCRTCTATTGCATCCTATACAACAATGGGAAGGAAAACCTTTACCATGGTCAACAATGGAATTCCATACACSTACACTGACTTTTTGGAGATCAGCAGTAGCGGTGCAGGTATGACGCCAACAGTTAGCRTTTTYACCTCTGACACTATTTGCATTGGYGACTTCGGCTCATTTGGCAGCTCKATTAYCGCTTCAAATTATATTTGGATCATAGAGCAAGATTCAGGCATGGGATGGGACACAATATCAGGTCCAGGTTATTTTTCGGTGGYAGATACATTCAAYACCATAGGAACATTTATGGTGATCCTTAAAACGGTTGATGTGTGTTGCGGSGAGTCGTTTCCAGACACCGCRTAYATCACGGTGAACCCAATYTCAACSCCGTCGATAAGCATACAATCCAGTGATACAACCAACACGGTATGCTCAGGTACAAAYCTAACATTCAGTGCGAGCTCARCAGATGTRACCCAACCCTTATACCAATGGTACGTAAATGGGMTTCCGGTTGGACTCAATGGGCCRACATTCTCATCCTCTGCTCTGGCYAACGGAGACACSATAACCTGTACAGTAATGGCAACMACYGGATGCTCGCTYGGRCTTATGGCAACCTCAAATATGATAACCGTYACKGTGGTGGATTTCCCGGTTGTGACATGCACAGCGGACACCTTCCTGACTGGATTACCGACTTATTTYRATGCCTCCGTAACATCAGGTGGAATAGCGCCTTACACRTATACCTGGGACTTYGGCGACCAGACGATGGGCAGTGGAAGTTCCGTGGCGCATATCTATGTTGAGCCRGGTGTTTATGATGTTCAGGTAAATGTGGTAGACTCGAACGGCTGTCCGGGATCTTGCAGCATGGTAGTCAGTATCTTCAGCGTACTGAGTTCCAAGTTTATATCAAATCCTTTCAACGGATGCGCTCCCTTGGATGTCGATTTTATCAACCAAAGTTTAAACGCCATTACATACAGATGGGAGTTTGGCGATGGCAGCACCTCAGTGCTGGAGAATCCCNNNTCGTATACCTATACCAATCCGGGCACGTATACGGTGACCCTCTATGCTTTTAGTTCTTCSGGGACGGACAGTTCRGTGTTTTCRAAYCAGGTAATGGTWTTGCCAAGTCCAACAGCTAACTTCCAGGCATACCCTCAGGTCAYAACAAACCCAATTGACACCGTTTTCTTCGCAGATAATTCGTGGAATGCATGGACATGGGAATGGTATTTCGGCGATCCAGCTTCGGGAAATAATTATTCCAACCTTCAAAATCCCTGGCACTACTATGCCAGCAATGGTGCTTATACGGTAACGCTTGTGGTTACCAATGCCCTGGGATGTTCTGACAGTCTTACCAAACCCAATTTTATTTTAGTTGGCATAGACACCAGCGGGGGAGGTGGCGTAGGCATCGATAATCATGTGAATTCGAGCTCTTTCATCATTTATCCCAATCCCGTAACGACCAATCTCAATATTGAAATACTCAGCATGGAAAGCGGMTTTATGGATATTGGAATTCGGAATTACCAGGGTCAGGAGGTCAACAGCACCAACCGTATGCGCTTCGGACCCGGCAAAACGCTGAACCAGATAAATCTAGAGGACCTTGATCTTAGTCGTGGTATGTATTATTTGGATATAAAGAATGATGGGTACCACGTTTACAAAAAGTTCATCTATATAAAATAACATTCTAGCCAGGCAGCGATGAAGAGTACGATACCTACAGATATTGTAAAGATGCTTGGTGTAATACTGATCGGAACTGCGGTGACAGTCAATAGTGCATTGGCAAATTCAGACACACTTAAATCTGTGGATCAACCGCACCCGAAAAACCTGGCGAACGGCATGAACAATGAAATCTTAGAAAAGATACTGCAGGACAACGGTAAGATCCTCGAAGGTTCTCTCGGGTTTTGGCAAGTGCAATACCTGGACCGTGTGTTAACGGTAGTGACGGATGAATCGCACAACAGAATGAGAATAATGACTGCCGTTGTTCACAAAAAGGACTTGAAAAAAGCACAGACCACAGAACTGTTAGAAGCCCAATTCGATAGAGCGTTAGATGTTAAATATGCCCTATACAACGATATTTTGTGGTCAGCATTTGTGCATCCGTTAAAGGAGCTGACCGAACACCAGGTAAAGGATGCATTGAGCCAGGTATATTACGCAGCACACAATTTTGGCGGAAGCTACAGGAGCACCGACCTCCAATTTGGAAACAGGGAAGATTAAAAGAACTTGAGCGCAACCAAAAACATATGGAAGAGTATCGGAAGTCTGGTTGCAATTGCATCTTGGTCTTGGATGCCATTGCCTGGTACGGCTCAGGAGTGCACGATTATCTATATCACTCCGACAGGTGCCAGTAGTGGTGTTTCGGGTACAAAATTGAACCCTGCAAATCTGCTTTATGGATTGACCCTGGCAGATTCAGTTAACAGCCAACTGCATATAGCAAGTGGTTTCTATTCATTGTCCACTACCTTAAACATGGCGAGTGATGTGACTATGGAAGGAGGATTCAATGATACTTCATGGGTAAAAACAAACGCGGTGCCTACCGTAATTTTCAGAGACTCGTCCAATATTTCAACCTCTCCCAACAGGCTCATTGCTRTATCCTGTATAGGAGTTAGCAATTTCAGATTGCAAGACCTCACAATCAGCGTAGCCAACGCTGTGGGTGATGGTGTAACGACATATGGACTGTACCTTGACAGTTGTTCCGGATACTCCATAACTCGTTGCGATATAATTGCAGGAAATGGGTCGGATGGATTAACCGGACTTCCTGGACTCAACGGCGTGAACGGTGCCAATGGGGTAGATGGCGAACAAGGAGATGGAGACGGTCCTTGTTGCACATTGGGTGGATTGGGTGGAGACAGCTCATATGCAGGTAGTTATGCGGGCGGAAAGGGAGGAGATGGGGGTGCCAGGGGTACCGGAACCAATCTGTGCTCCGGACCTGGAAATACAGCATTTAACGGAGAAATTGGAATAGATGGACTTGGTCCGAGTGGAGGACCAGGCGGACCAGGTGGCGATAGCTTATGCTACTCTATATGTACCTCAATGGGGTGCGATGCAACTCCCGCTAATGATGGAGACGATGGCACCATTGGTGGAAATGGCGGTAATGGAGCTACGGGCCAAAACGGAACAGTTGGATTTGGAAGTTACTTCAGCAACGGAGATGGACTTACGGGCCAGGATGGTCAACACGGCTCAGGTGGCGGCGGCGGCGGCGGCGGTGGCTCGCAGGGTTGTTTATGGTCACTCTTTGGAAACRMCAACGGTKCCGGTGCAGGCGGWGGYGGCGGWGGTGAAGGTGGTCAAGGTGGATTCGGTGGTTCCGGAGGTGGTGGAGCTGGCAGTTCTTTCGGTCTTTACATCCACACAAATGGTATGAACTCAGAAATAAGTCAATGCACGATTAATTCCGGACTACCTGGCAATGGAGGTATCGGAGCGCCGGGTGGCCTTGGGGGCTTTGGTGGAAATGGTGGCCTTGGTATCAGCTCAGACTGCGATTTAGGAGTTCCAGGTGATGGGGGAACAGCCGGTGATGGAGGGCTCGGCGGCCTTGGAGGGAGCGGTGTTAGCGGAGTAGCTGCCAATATTTACCAGGATACAACTGGAATCCCCATTGATACTTTGGATATGTCAATTGTGCAACAGCCACATGTATTTGTGGAGTACACGGGCTGTGTCAATTCTGTGGTCGTCTTTTCCACCGATACAGTTGGAACAATCACATGGGATTTTGGTACGGGATCTGTGCCCTCAACTTGCAATGGAAGCATCTGTTCAACCTACTTTGCCTCGACTGGCAGAAAAACCATTACCCTGACCGTGGATAGCATGACGTTTACCTATGCTGATTATGTTAGAATTGATAGCACGGACACGGTTACCAATCCGACGATTACCACATTAAACTCCGGCAATGTTTGCCCAGGGGATACAAGTTCATTTGAGTGTGACATAACAGCGACAAATTATACCTGGATCATCCAGCAAGGCAGTTTTTCAGACACCGTAACTGGGTCGGGCTATCAGACGCTAACCTATCCCCTTGATTCAGTTGGCACTTACACAATATCACTGGCCACCGAAGATGCTTGCTGTGGATTGTCATCACTCCCTGATACAATAACGGTAACCGTAAATGCGATAATTGAACCAGTGATTGTAATTCAATCTAGTGACAGCTTAAATACCGCCTGCGATGGCGCCAATTTAAGTTTTGATGCGATTGCAACCAATCTCGACTCACCTCTATACCAATGGTACCTTAATGGAGTACCCGTTGGTGCAGACAGCTCAAGCTATGAAAACTCAGCAATGTCTGATACCGATAATGTGTATTGTGCCGTAGTGAACAACTCGGGGTGTGCTGCTGGCCTGATCGATACATCCAATACAATCACAGTGACTATTGATCCTGTCCTGGTGCCCGCCATTGCAATTCAGTCTAATGATAGTTCAAACACTGCATGCGAAGGCGTTGAGCTAACTTTTGCGGCTAATGTGACCAATGGAGAGGGTCCTGTTTACCAATGGTTGGTTAATGGTATGCCTGCAGGAACAGACAGTATTGCGTTTTCTACATCTTCGTTAGCTGATTCGGACATTGTGAGCTGCATTGTACTGAACAGCTCCGGATGCGCCTCAGGAATCACAGACTCTTCAAATGCGATTGCAGTAACTATTGATCCGGTCATGTTCCCAGTCATTAGCATTCAAGCCGGCGACAGCTCAAATACCGTGTGCGCTGGAGCTGATCTGTACTTTGATGCCATTACAAATAATCTTGACTCACCGTTTTATCAATGGTATATCAATGGATTGCCTGTAGGTACAAACAGTGACACTTTTTCCTCAACGATGTTAGTGGATGCAGATAACGTGTCGTGTACAGTGATGAACAACTCCGGCTGTGCCACTGGGCTATTGGACTCATCAAATACAATAACCGTCACAGTTATAGAATTACCAGTGGTGAATTTTCAGGCCAATCCCTTAATTATAACGGATTCCGCTGATACGGTTTTCTTTACTGACAATTCTACTGATGCAATAGACTGGAAATGGTACTTCGGCGATTCGCTGTCTGGAAGCAATATTTCAAATCAACAAAACCCCTGGCATGATTACATCAATAACGGTTTATACACCGTAACCCTGGTAATCTCAAATACATTTGGTTGTTCGGATAGCTTGACCATCCCTAACTATATTCTGGTGGACATTGACACAGGTAGTGGTGGCGTTGGCATCACGGCTAACGATGAAAAATATGGGTTTGCGATCTATCCGAATCCCTCCAMAGATTACATAAATCTGCTTCTAAACCTGGGTGATAATAAACGCGTGGATTTGAGACTCTTGAWTATCCAGGGAAAGGAGATTCTAAGGAGCACCTTGAGTTTTGCACAATCCAACTCTGGTGAATACCGGCTTGATTTGCGAAAAAATGAGCTAAGCGAAGGCCTATACATTATAGATTTGATTTACAAAGGCAAACATTATTACAAGAAAGTAGTGATTGATTCACAACATTAAAACGTTGAGKTATTAAAAATYTAAACTGCATATTRTTCAAGCACATTGCTGCRCTYCTGATTGTTTTGCTTAGCGGCAACCTTGTCGGATATGCGCAGGAGTGTAATATTATATACGTAACGCCGAACGGTGCAACCAGCGGCGCAGCGGGTACAAAATCCAATCCTGCAAGCCTGGACTACGGTCTCTCACTCGCCACACCAACGGACAATCAACTCTGGTTGAGTACCGGGAATTACATTATTTCCAACTCGTTGAACATGATCAGCGGTGTAACAGTTGAAGGYGGATTTAATTCAACCACATGGATCAAGTCCAACTATCCTGCAACAGTMATTTTCCGAAACARCTCCAATATTCTAAYGAATCCCGGAAGGYTGGTCGGAATYGAGTGCAYSGGTATCACCAATTTCCGAYTGCATGACTTTACAATCATTGTCGACGATGCCGTTGGAAATGGTGTTTCCACATACGGGATACATGTAGATTCTTGTTCAAACTACTCTATCACAAGGGTCAAGTCATTTGCTGGAAATGGAACGGCTGGATTAACCGGATTCCCKGGRCCCAWCGGCGTGARCGGTGCCAATGGGGTAGATGGTCAGCAAGGGGATGGSAATGGAGGTTGCTGCACGGCCGGTGGSGTTGGTGGATCRGGATCCTTCCCGGGAAGTTTTGCCGGAGGTRCYGGCGGAAATGGAGGCGCAAGGGGCAGTGGYACTTCTGCCTGCTTTGGAAGCGGAAATGATGCACCCGACGGGATTATTGGCATAGATGGAACCGGTACTTCTCCYGGGATCGGTGGTGCAGGTGGCGTCGGCTCATGTCCTACCGTATGTATTTCGTTCGGTTGTGATGCCGGTCCAGCCAATGCGGGATTTGACGGCACTGCAGGTGGTGGTGGCGTCAATGGAGCACCAGGATTGGTAGGCGCGCCCGGATTTGGAAATTATTACATCAATGGCGACGGACTGGCGGGAACGGCTGGTGTCCACGGYTCYGGCGGYGGYGGCGGCGGCGGCGGCGGYTCGCAGGGATGTTTATGGTCACTCTTTGGAAACAACAACGGTTCCGGTGCAGGCGGTGGCGGTGGCGGAGAAGGAGGACAAGGCGGATATGGYGCCTCYGGAGGAACRGGTGGAGGTGGATCTTTTGGCRTTTATGTGTTTGGAAACCTCGGAGGAGCAGAAGTAAARGATTGTAAGCTMACCTCMGCWTTACAAGGTCTTGGAGGACTCGGCGGATCTCCWGGTGGGGTAGGGGGCTTTGGCGGAAATGGTGGACTCGGTATCTCATCTGACTGTGACCTKGGTGATCCCGGAGAYGGWGGTTCCGGSGGTGATGGRGGCCTYGGAGGWGAYGGYGGAAATGGRTCTCCMGGGGTWAGYTTCCCGATGTATGAGGACCCGGGCGGTATTTCCGTAGCCACMTCAGATATGAGCAGTCCSGTRGAGCCSCAAATCTATGTAAAAAACACAGGTTGTACCTATTCAGAYATTGAGTTTTWYACAACKGCAAAYGGMATTGTCACCTGGTACTTTGATGGKGGWAGYACKCCSTTRAGYGTAATTGGAGACTCAGCAGTTATTCAATAYACCACYATGGGCAGRCATACCATAACCCTGGTGATTGACGGAGTACCCTATATCTTCACCGATTATGTTGGCATTTTCAGCGACGGRTCAGATTATATTCCMACCATTGTCGGAGATGCTATCCTCTGYCCTGCCGCTACAGGAAATTATTCGCCAACATTCCCCACTGTATTCACACCAACATTCTATGAATGGGTGGTATACGATGATACGCCTGTAACCTATTCCGGAGTTACTACTTCTGCAATCGCACACRCATTCRCCGACACGGGTAAGTATGAAATTACCTTGCAAACCACTTCTGTTTGYTGYGGAAGATCYAARATTGACACTTTTGAAGTGGATGTTGTRCCGGTATTGGATCCAAATGTATTTGTATCCGTTACGTCAGCGGCAATCTGCGAGGGTGACGAAACCGTCTTTGGAGCAGTGCCCATAAATGGGGGCGCCACACCAATATACCAATGGATGGTTAACAACAGTCCSGTTGGTACGGACTCGAATGCATATGCAACCTCAACGCTTATTGATGGAGACGACATTACGTGCATCATGACCACTTCATATCCCTGCCCAAGTGCACCCAGTGTTGTTTCTCAAATAATCACTATTACTGTTAATCCTTTACCCGACCCGGATTGTCCGGCAACCAAGCTTTACCTGGGCGCCAACACGGATTTTTCCAGTACGGTTTCTATTGGCACGGCGCCTTTAACTTATGACTGGGATTTTGGAGACGGGGGAATAGATACAGGKGCCACGACCAGCCATCTGTTTGGTGGTACCGGCACGTATAACTACTCCGTAACGGTAACYGAYTCAAACGGCTGCGTCGGTGTGTGCAAYAATACRCTKGACATTGTSATTGCTCCATTTGTGCTGGCCGTTTTTGACACAACCAGGTCAGGGGATTGTGATATCATGGCCATTGACTTCATAGACATGAGTATCGGCAATCCAACCTCRTGGTGGTGGGATTTTGGTGATGGTACAACTTCTACAATGCAAAATCCMAGTCACWCCTATACCGCGGCTGGAACATATAACGTTACGCTGGCRGCAACCAATGGCGTTTATACCGATACCGYCACCTATCCCAACTATGTAACSGTCTATGTCTCTCCAGTTGCCGGGCTTAGTTCATTTGATGCTATTGGTTGTGAATCAGTYAAYACCCAGTTTCTGGATGGTTCYTTAGGCGCTACAGCYTGGTYATGGGACTTTGGAGATGGCACAACTTCAACGTTGCARAATCCGTCAAATGCRTACAATGCCATCGGAAATTATACGGTTACSCTKACRGTCTCTGACGGCCCCTGTTTTGACATTGCTTCAATAACCATTGATGTATATGATAGTCCTGTCGCTGACTTTAGCAGYAATGACACKTGTGCAACGGATACYGTGAATTATCTTGACGAGTCTTMMATTGCMMCGGGWYCAAGTWTTATAGAGTTCTGGGATTGGGATTTCGGCGACGGAAGCGATATTGTAACTGATACCAATCCCGATTATGCATACACAACACCCGGATYCTATACCATCACTTTAATCGTTACCTCTAACTTCGGATGTACGGATACGACAACRGAGGTCCTGACAATTTTCCCAAAGCCCCAGGCAGACTTTATTTTCAGCCCTGATGTGGGAACCCTTCTAAACCCATTTGAAACCTTTACAGACCAAACSGTAAGTGATTCGCTTRCTACATGGTACTGGGATTTTGGAGACAGCACATCTTCAAATGTTCCAAATCCGGTTCATGAATATCCGGATACAGGAACTTACCAGGTGATGTTAGCGGTGCTTGACACAAATGCTTGTCGGGATACAGTCTACCATGCGCTTACGATTCTGCCGGAATACATCTTCTTCATACCCAATACTTTTACGCCTAATGGGGATGGGTTTAACGATGTGTTTTTGCCCAAAGGAGTTGGCATCAATGAAACCGGATACCAATTCTATATATTCAATCGATGGGGTGATATTATCTGGGAAACCGACGATTTTGAGGTTCCCTGGTATGGTAACGGYAATGATGGAAGCAGTCTGGTTCAAACGGGGGTATATGTTTGGTTAATAATTAGCAGGGACTACACGGGTGATGTGCATCAGTATACAGGTCACATAACCTTAATTCAATAATTGCAACCTTTAAACCAATGTCGGAAGAAAAAGAGTATMRAAATTTYCARGAATTCTACCCTTATTATCTCACTGAGCATAAGAAGTTAGGAACGCGAATTACGCATTTCATCGGCACTACTGGTTTCTTTGTATTCCTGGGATGGGCGATTCTGKCGCAAAAYCCCTATTTAATGATTCCCACRGTTGTTTTTCCGTATGCCTGGGCCTGGATAGGACACTTCTTTATTGAGAAAAACAARCCRGCAACATTCAAGTATCCMTGGATGTCCYTAAAAGGYGACTTTAAGCTGTACTTCCAGATTCTRGCSGGAAAGGAAGGCTTTACRGGGARATAGGGATTTAGTTGTGAATCAGTCTTCCGGTATAGACTGCTTCACCACCCTCAACTCTCACAATATATACCCCGTATTTTAATTCGCTGAGGTCGATATTAATTGTYGATGCTCCTTTGCCYGGTTCGGTRCTCCATAGTTCTTGYCCMAGGAGGCTCACCAAAGAAACTCGCTTCGCTTCAATTYCATTCMAGTCAAYTGTCACCCAGTCYCCAGCTGGATTGGGTATCAGATTWAGCTTCATTCTGTCACGGTCAAGATGTATATCCACGCTTATTACCACCACCGTATCCGCCACTTCAATAATGCTCACGCAATAGTCCTCGACTTCCCCATAACCAAATGAAGCATCGCAAGGTGTAGGGTCTGTATTCCAGCGCATYGAAATCCTCATCCTGGTGCTGCCCTTTACAGCATTGGAAGGGATTGTGATGGTTGTAGTAACCGCCGCTTGGGTGGAAACTCCGGGATCATATACCAACTCACCAACATCATCCAAATCCCCATCCTGGTTATAGTCGATCCAAACTCTGAAATGCTCCGGAAAAGTCTGGCCAGAGAAACCCGGGGTGAGCGTCATAGTATACGTTGAATCAAGGGCCAGAGATGTGCTCATAGCAGTAAAATCCCCCGACCCATTATCATTTCCCGAAATATTCATCAGATCATTAAAAACGACGGACTCCAGCCACTCATCTGACGTGTCATCACCAACACTGGTGCAGTAATTRTTTGCAGTRCAAGCCCCGCAAGTAGTGGYGAATATGGAGGACGATGTGTATGCTGATAATCCCGTATCACAGATCGTCTGKATCTGGAATTCGTACTCAGTGCAAGGGTYAAGATTGTCGACCAATTGCACAGTTGAAGTGATGCCATTGTAGCTGGTCCATACTGCTCCAGCCGTAGGTTTGATCTGCACATTATATCCTATTGCAGCAAATACATTTGTCCAGGATACGTTCGCGGCATTATCAGTTATATTCGAAACRAGYAATCCCCCRGGYCCYWGACARCAACCMTCRGTTGTAAATGTATARCTCCCYGTAAACCCACTGYTAGCYGTATCACAAACYGTTTCAACCTGAAATTCATAGGTCGTGCAAGAGCTCAAACCCACCAGRKTATAGGATAAATTGTTGGTGCTSAYAACCGTCCATATAGTATCACCCATTTCTGTATAGCGGATGTTGAACGACGTGTCAGCRAGCGTACTCCAGCTCATCACTGCCCCSGCATTGGTGATATTTGAGGCGGMAAGAGAATAGGGCAACGGGCATGAAGAGGTATTGCAATTGGCAACTACCTCCAACACACTGTTATACAAGTTCAATCTACCATCAGTAACCGTAATGCCCGTCARGCTTCCAATCACGTCTACCCCATCAAAAATAAACTGCCGCACATCCAATGCCGCCAACTCAGGACTTGCAATAGMCAGCGCCGCAAGYGATGCACAAGGAACGGAATACAGAAGTCCTATCGCCCCGGCAACGTGCGGAGTAGCCATGGAAGTGCCCGTGTACGTATCTGAATARTTATTCCCTGGAACAGTAGAATTTATGTTGGTTCCCGGAGCACCCAAATCAATAGTGGTTAAACCATAAGCTGCCCCATTATTCTTCTGATCATTATCGTCGGTATTGGTAACCGAAATCATATAAGGRCTAGGGCARGCAGTTGGGATGTCACCAGTCTGATCGACATCAGAGTTTACATTCATGGTGGCTCCRCAGCTCAAGACGCCAAYAGTRCCCAATGTATCATAAAAMCCACACCAAATCGGAWATTGAGCCGGATCTCCATTRTTAACYCCAAAWGAAGARTTSGTAGAGACCACAAACGCACCAGAATCACCGTTGGTYTCATTGTAGGTAGCACGCAGCTCATAAACATAGCCATAGGCTTCCACYACGGTTGCTTCRTTGCCAGAAGAACCCGCAATCGGCATCACCTCCACGTTCCAACTGACTCCGGTAACACCAATTCCATTGTTCCCAATGGCYCCYACWGTKCCRGARACATGTGTGCCGTGKGCATCMGAAGGRAGYGTTCCATCACTATCATARGCATCCCATCCRTCRAAATCATCTATATAACCATTGTTRTCRTCATCWAYWCCRTTKCCMGGAATCTCATGATGGTTTTTCCAGAAATTYAGGTCTTCGTGATTTAGGTCAAACCCMCCGTCAATTACCGCCACCACAATCGTGTCTCCMAGCGCGGTTAGCCCACCYGTGGCAATGTCCCAWGCTTCAGGTGCATCAATGTCCGCATCTACTGTGCCGCCAGTCTGACCAATATTATCCATRTCCCACATCGTGTTATATAGAGGATCATTRGGGACYGTAACTCTYTGTTCTATCARGTGATTTTTCTGCGCKGCGTAGACWGCACCRTACCTGTTCAGCATGCCAACTATCTGGTTGATGTCTTGCTCCTTGTCGTCGAATTTGAGTAACCATATATTCAGCCGCTTTGCTAACACCTTCTTTATCTCTACCGCATTTTCAATAGCCAAATCACGGTTCATTCTAGCCACTACCCCGTCGATGTTCTGTTTCCAATTAAGCTGAATAATTACTTCCCCCTGCACATAATCAACCTGCTGCGCTTTGACAGAAAATCCTGTCAATATTACCGCCAGTATTAATAACATTAGCCTTTTCATATTCTTCTTATTCGTGCTGTTTTGTGGATTCCATTTAATCTTCTCTCTGCTCTACTCCCTTGTGATTTAGCTGAACATTGACAATGTCCATGTCCATTTTTAACTTTTTCATTATTTCTTCGGTCCTCTCATCGCTGGAAGACATCACCGTCACCAACCATGTACTCATTCTCGCTGACAGGACTTTCTTCGACTTCAGACCCACATCAGTATGTGCCAGACAAACTGCGGAAATATCAGCGGTCTTTCTTGTCTGAAGAATAAGTTCAACCTCCTTATTGSTCWYACTTTCTTTTGACGCTTTGTCACCGCCCTTGCAAGCTGCAAGAACCAAACTAATAACAAGTAGAAGAACCAAATTTCTCACGCGATCTYGATTTGGYAGATTCAGATCCTGTGGTAAAGAATGAGGCACGATCTGTTTATAYACAAATTTAACAATTACTGGTTATTTTTGCTATATGACGGTATCTGATCATCTACGGTCSAAAATAAGAACACTACCAGATAAGCCMGGAGTATACCAATACTACGACGCSGAAAAGGTGGTTATCTATGTCGGAAAAGCCAAAAGCCTTAAGAAACGAGTTGTCACTTATTTCACCAGACAAAAATATGAAAGCGGAAAAACTGCCGTACTCGTAAGAAAGATCAGGGACCTCAAGTATATCGTTGTCGACACTGAGTGGGATGCACTGTTGCTAGAGAACTCCCTGATCAAGAAATATCAGCCAAGATACAATGTGCAGTTAAGGGATGATAAAAGTTTCCCCTGGATTTGCATTAAGAAGGAGCGGTTCCCCCGTGTTTTTCCGACAAGAACTATCAAGCAAGATGGCTCCAAATACTACGGCCCCTATGCYTCGGTAAAGATGATGAATGCCATCCTTGATTTAATTCGGCGTCTTTATCCATTGAGGAATTGTAATTACAATTTATCAGAGGAGAATATCAAGGCTAAGAAATTCAAAATCTGCCTGGAACACCACCTGGGAAACTGTCTGGGCCCGTGCGAAGACCTGCAATCAGAAGAAGATTACGATCTACAGGTAAAACACATAAGAGATATTATAAAAGGAAATATCTATTCCCTTATGAAGCACTTTAAGTCATTAATGAAAGAACACGCTGACAAATATCAATTCGAAAAGGCACAACTAATAAAAGATAAAATTGTGCTGCTGGARAAATACAAGGCYAAGTCTGTAATTGTGAATCCGAGTATCGATCAAACCGAYGTGTTCTCGATCGCTTCGGATGAAAAAGCGGSSTATGTGAAYTATTTGAAGGTTGTTAAGGGGGCTATTGTACAGTCACACACGATAGAGCTCAAGAAAAAGATTGAGGAAGAGGACGAAGATCTATTGGCACTGGCAATAGGAAATCTGATGGAGCGCTTTGAAAGTACGGCCAGGGAAATAATCGTTCCGTTCAGATTGGGCATAGCCGATTCTATCAASGACCAGACATTGCGCTTTCTTGTACCGCAGCGAGGAGATAAAAAGAAATTATTGGAGCTCTCTCAGCAAAATGCCAGACACTATCAATTGAATAAGAACAAAATCATTCATGATCAATCCCGATTGGCCAATGTCACCCGCCCTCTGGAGCAATTAAAACGCGATCTTCGGCTGAAAGAGATCCCCAGGCATATTGAGTGCTTTGACAATTCCAATATCCAGGGTTCGTTTCCCGTTGCGGCTATGGTCGTTTTTAAAAATGGGAACCCCCGAAAAAGGGAGTATCGCCATTACAATATCAAAACCGTAGAGGGGCCGGATGATTATGCCTCGATGGAAGAAGTAGTTCTAAGGCGCTACAGGCGCCTGATTGAAGAGAAAAGCCCATTGCCTCAACTGATTGTAGTAGACGGTGGAAAAGGCCAGTTAAGCGCGGCGATAAAGAGCCTTGAAAAGCTAAACCTCGTTGGATCTATTGGCATTATTGGCATTGCCAAAAGGTTGGAAGAAATCTACTTTCCGAATGATCCCGTGCCRCTTTATCTCGACAAAAGGTCTGAGTCGTTGAAGATTCTTCAAAGRCTACGKAATGAGGCACATAGATTTGGAATTACACATCACAGAAACAAAAGGGTCAAAGAAACCGTAAAGAGCGAACTGTTAAACATAAAAGGGATTGGAGGCACCACGGCAACGACCCTGCTCAAGCACTTTCGATCGGTGAAGAATATAAAAGCWGCCGATAAGGAGGAAATACAGRAAATTATTGGTGCAGTTAAGGGTGAGGTCGTTCATGAGTATTTCAGAAAACGCCGCTAATCAACCATATRCTGGAAATGCCAGGGATTATAACAAGAGGAATGAAATTCCTTTCAAGCAAAATAATTAAGGYGGCAATTGGCAATGARGAGTACGKAAARAGGTCTTKRCAAAGACTTGTCAATTGTTAATTGYYRANNNNCNNCNGCCAACTTGTTGGAAATTTGTAAAAAGAATTCTTTGGCTAAAAAGGTTGAGGATTTAAAATGATTTAGACCAATAAACATCTTTTGACATTTCGAATTTTATATTGCCTGCTGGCAGCATTGTGTTCATTCAACACCCTCTATTCACAGGAGTGGGAGCATGAAATTGATCATGTTGATATTGAACTTGCCTCTTTTAATGAGGAATCTTCGAATTATTGTCCTGTGTACTATAATAATGGCCTGCTGTTTACCTCAACACGTGGCAATAAGCAGCTTTTCCAGAAAAAGGACCCTATCACAGGACAAGTCTTATCCTTACTATTCTATGTTGAGAGGATCGATTCAAATACCTGGGGAAAAGTCAAGCCCATTCAAGGGGAAATTAGCAGATACATTCATTACGGACCAGCCAGTGTAAATGCTCCTGGAGACAAAATATACTTCACCAGGAACAATGACGAAAAGAAGCTGGTTGAACTGACAAACAACCTTGGAATACAGATTGCCGATTTCAAAGACGGTACAATAACCAATACAAAAGCGTTCGAGTACAACCACAGTCGATTCGACTTCGGTCAACCCAGCATTAGTCGCGATGGCCAAAAGCTATATTTTGTCGCGAATATCCCTTCAGGTTATGGAGGAACCGATCTATATATGTCGAAGTTCACCGGAGGTAAATGGTCAGCGCCAACAAATTTAGGAAGGCGCATAAATACRRGTGGTGATGAACTTTATCCCTTTATMGATATTAATGACAGRCTCTACTTCTCTTCCGACGGACGAGCAGGAAATGGAGGGCTGGACATCTTCTATACCGAAGAATTCAATGGTAGATTGATTGAGCCTGTACCGCTGCACCCCGCATTCAACTCTGAGGCGGATGACTTCGGAATCGTTATGGACAGCAGTGGTTTTCACGGGTTTTTTTCATCAAACAGAGTTTGGGAAAACGATACGGACCAGATATTTGAATTCCAAATACACCAGTATTGGCCGCAATTCGAGAAATGCGTTAATTTATCTGAAAAGCAATACTGCTACACGTTTTATGAGAAAAGTCTTGAAAAAGAAGATTCTTTGATCTTTGTTTATGAATGGGACTTTGGGGATGGTAACAAAACCAAAGGGTTTAGCGCCAATCATTGTTTTGACGGACCGGGATCTTACAAAATTCAACTCAGCGTGCTTGACACCATTTCGAAAACGGAGGCGATGAACGTTGCAGACTATGCGCTGGAAGTTCTGCCATTGGAGCAGGTAATAATAACTTCACCTGACACGGTAAAAGTTGGTACACCTTTCAATATGTATGGTGCCCAGACCAATATCAAAAACTTTTATCCGAAGGCCTATTATTGGCACCTTGGAGATAATAAACGAATTCGGGGCGACGCAACGGGTATTACTTTTGATGCGGAAGGTGAGTTCCAGGTTGAGCTTGGGGTTATAGGTCTTAATGGAAAAGGCAAGGAAAGAAAATACTGCGCATCAAAAATGATCTCTGTTATTAAATAAATGCGGATATTGAACATCAGAATGAGAATTACAGGCAAAATCGGCCTTATGGTATTARCAGGTCTTATGACGGCAAWTTTTGCKGTTCAGGCCCAATTAATCCCTACGGTGGAAGAAAACATCCCGTTTCTTGTCACTTTTGGAAACAGCGGAGAAAAATCCTGGGGTGACGATGACTTTTCGCAAGTCTTTTTTTTTGTTATTCCAGAGGGCAATAAGAAGCCAGTGTATATAAGGGTTTTTGATCCGGATATAGGTGGGGCACATGATGAGGACAGAACCGGCTTTAACTCATCAACAAGGTTCTCTRTTTAYGGGGGTAARGGTTGTGTTTCCGCAAAAAAYGCGACCAGCATTGAYCCTGTTSMGGGGTATAAAACCGGAAATCTCTTAGATTCAAAGGTTTTCMAGAATGACAAACAATACGATGAYARMTGGTACACTTTCGGGCCTTTCAATCCAATGGAGGGTGAGTTAATGAAGGAGTATGGTGGATACATCATCAAAATAGTGGCCGAGGGGGTAAAAGGTGATGATGGYAACCTRTACCGRTATTTTCTCAGTCACGAAAAGGATAAAAACAAGGCCGTTGARGGTGGAAATGCYTTTACTTTTGAGTACAGCTTTCGCCTTTCGAATGATCAATCRCAGATAGCACATTTATACCCCTAYRTTAACGATAGGGTGGTTTCTGTAAAGTTCCACAATTTCGATTGGGACAATGACGGTTTTATTAAAGTTGTATCAGTGGCCAGAAAGGGGGATTTCTCAAAATTGTCGAACGAAAATGAATGGGTGTCATCCACCCATRCCATAGCGGAATCRGAAAAAAACACCTCGCTTGATCTTCAGTTCATTAAGAAWAAAACGGAACTTGTAGAAAACAATAACGTCGTTATGTACATCACCAAYCAGTATGGAGAATTCCTGCCATTTTACACTTTTCCYATYGGAGGTATTCCAAAGTTCAAGTACGCGATTGGTGTGAAGAAAAAGCAGTAACGGTTTACCACATTATATTRGCCAGTTCACTCATTGCCTCCTTTGGAGACCCGCCCCGGTAAAGAATCTTATAAACTGTTTCGGTAATTGGCATATCAACTTTGTACCGCTTATTTACCTCGGACACACATTTGACTGCGTAATAACCCTCAGCGATCATATTCATTTGCTGCTGTGCTTCCTCCACCGATTTCCCGTTGCCAACTAATTTTCCAAATGTCCTGTTTCTGCTATAGTTAGAATAAGCAGTCACCAATAGGTCCCCAAGATAAGCCGAGCTTTTAATGTCACGTGTTATAGGGTGTACCGCATCTACGAATCTCTTGATCTCCTTGATGCCATTTGAAATAAGGACGGCCTGAAAATTATCTCCATATCCCAAACCGTTGCATATTCCGGTGGCCACCGCCATTATATTCTTAAGTACAGCGGCGTACTCAGTACCAAATATATCATCTGACACTTTTACCTTGATGTAATCACAGGATAATTCCCTTGCCACCAATTCTGCCTTGAATTCATCCTGGCAGGCTACGGTCAGGTATGAGAGCTTCTCCAGCGCAACTTCCTCGGCGTGACAGGGGCCGGTTATTACCCCAATATCGGTAAATGGTAAATCATATTGATTGTGTAAGAACTCGCCAATTATCGTGTTGTTCTCAGGGACAATTCCCTTAATCGCTGAGAAAACAATCTTGTCTTTAAATGCATCCCTCGGCAATCCCGAAAGTGCTCCCTTTAAAAAAGCCGAGGGCACCGCCAAAATCAGGATGTCGTGGCTCTTAACGGTTTCGGTTATGTCCGTTTCAAGTTTCAGCTTGGCAGCATCCAACCTGACACTTCTCAAGTATTTCGGGTTCGAGCCTCTCTCCCGGATGAGCGCACTCTGCTGCTCATCCCTCATCCACCAACCGATGTTATCCAGGTTATTAGACAGCATCTTGATCAATGCAGTGGCCCAACTTCCACCGCCAATGACGGCTATGTTATTCTTGTCAGACATATTCAAATAGGGTAATCTCCATCAGAAGCCAAAGTTAGGAAAATCGGTCAGATGCAATCCGTTATAGAAAAACCGTGCTCAATCGCATCCCGAATCCACCTTTTTATATCACCTGCCTAAATACGTATTTCACTGGTTCCGCCACAATAACCAGGGGTTTAACCGCCCCTTAAATGATCCCCTCAACCCGCTTGGAAATTGTCACGCTTCCGACAGAACTTCGATCATATCATTTTAGCCAATGCTAAAATACAATAACTATGTTACCTTTGTGTTATATAGCCATAAAGGGGTAATTCCATAAATTGTTTTAGMYATMACTAAATAATMTTTTCAAATATTGAATAATGCAAGCAKCCACYAARCCCATTACCAAAACAGAAGAACAYTGCATCAGGRCWTGYCCTGAYCTTMCYCAAATCAAYKSCTGYATACAGATGCTGGAGGAATCATCRGAATCCATWCACAAATTGGCACRGGTKCACTCWYTAATGGGTAACGAAATTCGTCTTAAGATTCTCTACATCATATTCAAGGAACAAAAGGCATGCGTGTGTGACATTAGTGACATTCTCCACATGGCAGCATCTCCCATTTCCCAACATTTAAARAARTTGAAGGACAGCGGRCTTGTTCAAARCNAGAAANRNSGGRCAAACWRTTTTCTACAGYGTAGCYMKYGAYTATATGGAAACSYTGCTRCCTACYTTTATACAAATCACRAAAAACAAACTACAAACARTATAGYYATGGAAACAAAAAAGTCTTCAAAGGGCCTGATTGGAGCGGGCGTATTKTCYGCTATTGCGGCTTCGCTTTGCTGTATCACACCWGTACTCGCATTAATTGCKGGCAGTAGTGGTGCGGCGGCAAGTTTTTCRTGGCTGGAACCCGCAAGACCTTATCTGATAGGCGTAACTGTTCTCATATTGGGTTTCGCCTGGTGGCAGAAGCTCAAACCRAAAAAAGTTGACCMGATTGAYTGTGATTGCGACGARGATGAGAAACCCTCGTTTCTGCAATCCAAAAAGTTTTTGGGAATCGTAACRGTRTTTGCAGCTTTCATGCTTGTGTTTCCATATTATTCTCACATCTTCTATCCGGAGACAAAGGCCAATACGGTGATTGTGGAATCAGGCAATATCCAACAGGTTCACCTTCAAATTACCGGAATGACCTGTACCGGTTGTGAAGAACATATTAAACACGCAGTAGCGGAATTGCCGGGATTCATTGAGGCTACAGCCAATTATGAAAAAAGTGCGGCGGCCGTAAAGTTTGACAAATCAAAATCAACAATAGATGATGTAATAGCTGCGATCAACGAAACGGGGTACACCGTAGCTGACTACAAAACCAATGAAGCCAATTAATCATTAACTCAACGACATGAAACAATTAATCTTTATTTCTCTGGTCACTATCGGATTCATCACGGCGTCGCAAGTTTGCGGTTGCGGAAGTTGTGAATCAAAGGCGGCAACGCCCAATGAGTTTGGGTATGCAATAGGCGGTGAAAAGACGGTAACCTTAAAGATTACCGGTATGACATGCAGTGGTTGTGCCAACCATGTATCCATAGCCCTAAGTAAGGTGGAGGGCATAATCAGCGAAGACGTAAGTTACCCCGGTGACAGGAACACAATCACCTACGACCCGGACAAGACGTCTGAGCAAGACATCATTGCGGCGATTGAGAAAACAGGGTACAGAGCACAAGTGATAGCAGATAAATCATAACCTAAATACTGCGGGCATGTTAAACAAACCATTCAAAAGAGACAAAGCGGAAAACCCGTCAACCTGTGAAACGGTAATATTAGAGATAAGGGGAATGACCTGTGACAGTTGTGCCACACATATCAACAAATTGGTCGGCGGAAAGGATGGAGTAGTTAAGACCGATATAAACTATGCCGAGAGGAAAGGCATATTCACTTTTAACCCTGCCCTCATTGACAAAAACGATATAACCGAAGCAATCCATAGCTCCGGCAACTATAAAGTCGTAAGCAGTGAAACGGAAGAAGTCCATACGTCAGATCCCCAAAGAGGCGATAATGGTCAAAGTGATAACGCGGACTACCAATACGATCTCATTATCATCGGAGGTGGCTCTGCAGCATTCTCRGCAGCTACTACCGCCAGCGAATTGGGTAAAAAATCRCTGCTCATTAATGGRGGATTACCYATTGGSGGAACYTGTGTSAATGTWGGCTGYGTACCRTCCAARAAYCTWATTCGTGCYGCAGAGAGYRTWCRMCAYGCTTCCNTNTCTCCCNNTTTTCGGGAATTAAACCCAAYRYWCCTRARGTGGATTTTGCCGCAATCATCCGSCAGAAAAAAGAACTTGTYAAWACCATGCAGCAAAAAAAATACCTGRAYGTGGCTGACAATATAGAAGGRCTTACCATTTTAGAAGGYTGGGCTRCTTTCAAAGAYKCACATACCATYSTRGTTRACGAYARRGAATATACTGCATCAAAWTTTCTGATTGCTACCGGAGCAACTACAAATATCCCCAATATAGAGGGCTTGAAAGAAACAGGCTACCTCACCAACGTTTCTCTATTTGATATGGAAGAAAAACCAGAGGGTCTCACCATCATGGGTGCRGGTTATATCGGGCTGGAAATYGCCATGGCYTACCRCCGCTTTGGAATAAAARTRAGAATTGTAGAATTTACAGACCGGGTGCTGCGTACCCAAACGCCGGACATYAGTGCCGAACTTGAAAAACATTTAAAAAATGAAGGCRTTGARTTCTACCCTAAYTACAGRATTGCWAAGGTRGAAAGRGASGGCTCARAAATCCWYATACACGGAAAAGATGTAAMRACGGGRAARCCCTTTCAATTYATTGAACCRGGCCATATTGTGGTYGCTACYGGWACCAAGCCAAATACCAGCAAGCTTGGRTTGGAAAACATTGGTRTAGACRTCGAAAAAGGTGGATTTATTAAAGTTGACRATCAYATGCAAACCTCGCAAGCACATATATACTCRRCGGGCGATTGTACCAATACCCCYGCCTTTGTKTATACMGCGGCVAAAGARGCTAAAATAGCAGTAARCAATGCMCTTGRCGGTCAARACAAAAAAGTRGATTATRCAGGGCTTCCCTGGGTGGTCTTTACRGACCCACAAGTTGCTGGAGCHGGMATRGATGARCARGAAGCARAAGCGAARGGCATTCCMTTTGAAACMTCWGTGATTCCMTTAASYGAAGTGCCAAGATCSGCAGCAGCGCTGGATACCCGGGGTTTTATAAAGCTCATTCGAAATCCTGAAACAGACCAACTCCTCGGGGCCAGAATCGTAGCTCCCGAAGGTGGTGAACTGGTTATGCAAGCCAGTCTTGCAATAAAACACGGAATTACGGTTAGTGAATTGGCAGACAGCTTTCATCCCTATCTGACACTATCAGAAGGCATCAAGCTGGCAGCTATCACCTTTACAAAGGACGTAAAACAACTCAGTTGTTGTGCCAGTTAACTTTAAAATCAAATGTTATGGACACAATTATATGCACCACCTGTGGATGTTCACTGGTAAGGTTGGGTATTAGCAAGGATAAAGCCAGTACCCGCACTTACGAAGGCAAAACCCACTTTTTCTGCTGTGACGGCTGTGCTGACCTGTTCGTCACGGACCCGGGGAAATACATGAAAGAAACGAGTGATTTGATTGTATGCCCTACGTGCCTGGCTGAAAAGCCCCGTCAATGGGCAACCAAGGTGAACGTTGGAGAGCGGGATGTGTATTTCTGTCGATGCCCGCATTGCGCAGACCTCTTTCAGCAAGATCCAGACTTTTATATCAAACGGCTTGAGGGAGCTGTGCCCAATGAGGGTGTGCTCGGCCACGATGGCTGTTGCATCGCTCCAGAGTAGTGGAAACSAAAAGGTCCCTGATCACTCCAGCGTTCGTTGAACATAAAATCGAAGGTTGTGAAAAAGTGCAATTCGCTTTTAATAACTATACTGACTGACCAACTGTTACAAATCCTACCTAAGAAGAATCAAGTATTACAATCGTATACGTTAACCTGCCTCCAGCAGTGCATAATAAGGTAAACATCTTATGCTTCTACCCCATGTTTAAGTTTTTGCTTAAACAATCAAATGTTCTACATTTGTCAAGATTTATTTCACGTTCAGATGAGACAGAAGAAGTGTATCAGGGTTTTTGCGGACAAAGAGCAAATAAAAAACTGCAGGAATGAGGTTAAGCACGCCAAAGACCATATTGGCCAGTTATCTGGCATGTTCAGTCTGGCCGGAAGTGAAGTTCGTTTGAGCATTTTATATTTATTGTATCAGGAAGAGGAGTTATGTGTGTGTGATCTCAGTGATATTTTAAATATGCAGGTTCCTGCAATAGCACAACACTTGCGTAAAATGAAGGATGGGGGTATTGTACAAAAGAACAGGGTTGGAGCCATCGTTTACTACTCTCTCCAACCAGAATGCTCTTCGTCCCTAAAAACATTCTTCCATCTCATAAATAACAAAGTTGCTTCTAAAATCAAGGCAGCATGAGCCAGGGGGCTGCGAAGGATTCTATAAAGAATAAAACGGGAAGCTTATTGAAAGAAAGAAATTGTAAGCGGCAAAGTAAAACAGAGCAGAACAGCATGAAAAAACGGATCATCCAAATTGCCCTTATTCTGTTCGCAACATCACTAGTTAGCCGAACAGTGGCACAGCGCTTTACTTTTGATCCTTCAAGCACCTGGACACAGGAGTACTATAAGGATGATTATTCTTCCAATCAGATCATAATAACGAATGAAACAACCGAAGCATTGGCATTTAGATGGAAGTTTGTTGCAAACACRTTTCCTGCCTGGWGGGGTTTTTCAATATGTGACTTAGGAAGCTGCTTCCCTGCTCCCCCGGATTCTAACGACATGAACGTTACCTCTATTGGTGGTGACGCCTATTTTATTTGTCATACCAGCTATAATGGGTTTGTAGGAGCAGGTGAGATACAATTGTTCGTATTTGAAATTGGAGATGAAGCCAATGGAGACACGGTAACCTTCAGATATTCAACTACAGATGTGTTGGGAACAGAGCCTGCGGGTTTGGATGAAAGGGGGCTGACTCTTTTTCCCAATCCGGTGGGTGATCGGGTGACCCTGCAAACTCCTCCAGAAATGGGAATTAGCCAGGTYATAGTCTACAATATCTTAGGGCAGCCAGTGCTAGTAAGAGAAAAAGAGGTGGTTGAATCCAATCAAGTCCTAAGAGTTGGCCATTTAAAGCCCGGGCCGTATTTTGTTGCCGTTTTGTATACCAATGGCACAAGAGCTACCCGCGTTTTCTACAAGACAAATCTGTAATTTCTGAGCCAAATGAAGAGGAGCATCTCTCATTTGTTGGCGTTCACAGCACTGGCTACGTTCTATCTTTCCTGGCTTGGCTGTGATCAGGACAAAGCCATCCYAGGCCCAATTGGAAACACCCCTGTAGATACTACATACGTGGATGTGGTGCAAAATCCACAGCAAAAAATTGTGCTGCTGGAAGAATACACCGGGGTATACTGTTATACCTGCCCTGCTACCCACCAGGTTATTGCAGGAATTCTTAGCCTTTATCCCGGCMGRGTGATYKCCACAAATACGCATAGYACCTCTTTTGGGATATACAGCAACCCAGATGTAATGGGCAAYCTRTAYGATTTCCGSACCRTGGATGGAGACTCGGTTGTTGATCTGCTAGGTGGGGTAATTAGCTTGCCGAGTGGGGTTGTGAACCGGAAAATTCACCCTGGAGAAACAACCATCATAAGCCAAAACAGGGACCTGTGGCAATCGTATGTGGAACAAGAACTAACCGAAACTGTTAAGGTAAATATTGAAATCACGAATGATTTCACKGCAAGTACCCGCAATTTACAAGTGGTTGTTTCCCTTAACTATGTTCAGGCCGTAAATGAGGCCAATTATYTGAGCATTCTTTTCGTTGAAAACAACATTRTSGATAAACARCTGGCTGCWGATTTRACTGTRGACCCAAATTACGCCCACCAGCACATTYTAAGAGATTACATAACCCATTTYARGGGCAATGAAGTAGCCACCACGAAGGAACCCGGCAGGGTATACATCAGGGTTTATAATTATAYCATACCCGAAAATTGGGATGAAAACAATATWGAYGTRATAGGGTTYGTGCACCAGRGAGGTCCTTCACTGAACATATTGCAGGCTGGCATAAAAGAGGCRGTAAATTAACGGGCGCTTATTGTCGTTTGACACTTGTTTATCCACGGGTCAAAAGCATTTAACCGTTGCCGGTGTTCGCGAAACCGAAGCGCTCAACGCAGTCAATTCGTCCCTTTGGGYCTCATTTGCGGAAAGAAGATCACATCCTGAATCGAATTGGAATTGGTCATGATCATCACCAGGCGATCAATACCAATACCCAACCCGGCAGTGGGTGGCATGCCATACTCAATGGCTTGCAAAAATGCCTCGTCAAGCACCATGGCCTCCTCATCTCCTCTTTTTCCAAGTTCCAGCTGATCCTCAAAACGCTCCCGCTGATCAATGGGGTCATTGAGCTCAGTGAAGGCATTGCAAAGCTCTTTCCCATTGCATATTGCCTCAAACCGCTCCACCAATCCCTCGCTGCTCCGGTGTTTCTTGGCCAGGGGTGACATCTCTATAGGATAATCGGTAATAAATGTAGGTTGAATGAGTTTTGGTTCCGCAGTTTCTCCAAAAATCTCATCAATCAGCTTTCCTTTGCCCATTTTCTTATCTACGTCAGCACCTAGCTTTTTCGCAGTCTCAAATAAAGCTTTCTCTTCCATATCTGAAATATCCACCCCAGCAAATTCTTCAATTGCCTCAAACATGGTATAGCGCTTCCAGGGACTCTTAACGTCAATTTTGTTTTCGCCCACCTCAAGAACAGTGGTTCCATGCAGTGCCACAGCAACCGAYTCAACCATTGATTCAACCAGTTCCATCATCCAATTGTAATCCTTGTAGGCGACATAGAGTTCCAACTGCGTGAATTCCGGATTGTGGAACCTACTCATGCCTTCATTCCTAAAGTCCTTGGCAAATTCGAATACGCCCTCCAATCCTCCAACCACAAGGCGCTTTAGGTACAATTCATTGGCAATCCTCAAATARAGYGGGATRTCCAATGTGTTGTGATGTGTTTTRAAYGGCCGKGCSGCKGCRCCYCCATARATTGGYTGYAGWATRGGWGTCTCMACTTCRAGRTASCCCTTSTCASTCARGAARGWYCTCATCTGACYRATYACCTTKGATCTCTGAATAAATACCTCYCGCACCTCCGGATTAACAATCATATCYACAGAGCGCTGGCGRTAGCGCTGCTCGGGGTCCGTAAAGGCGTCAAAAACCTCCCCTTCCTTCTCCTTTACAATGGGTAGAGGCCGAAGGGTTTTGCAAAGCACCTTAAGACTTGAAACGTGAATGGATATTTCGCCAACCTTTGTTACGAATACATAACCCGTTATGCCAATAATATCACCAATGTCAAGATACTTTTTGAATATTTGATTGTAGAGGGACTTGTCCTCATCCGGGCAAATCTCATCCCGTCTGATGTAGATCTGAATCTTCCCACTGGCATCTTGTATCTCCGCAAATGAGGCATTGCCCATGATTCTCCTGCTCATGATTCTTCCTGCCAGGCTGACTTTGTCATAACCCGGCTCACCCTCCTTAAAATTCTCCAGGATTTCCGCGGATTTSGCGTTCACYTCAAAAGTTTCGGGAGGGTAAGGATCCACACCCARCTTGCGAATCTCCTCCAAAGAGTTCCTTCTTACTTCTTCCTGTTCGCTCAGATTATCCACATCATWAWTTTTGRTGGGGCTAAAGATAATCAAAACAATGAGCCTGCCTRCBSBYMGRCWSSSCTSMSMGACYRSSSYRKRCAKSVGACGTTTGGTCAATCRGCAAAAAAATAAGGCGGGTTTTTTTAACTTTGCACGCCTTTGCATGCTGAATCCCGCTATGACGGGCAAGGGCCTGCTTCCGTTAACGAAAAACAATCATTGAATGATGAATACACTTATCTCGAATTTTACAGCGCATCTGACCGAAGCATTAACCATTGGACAGGCTGCAACGCTTACACCTGCTCCCAATCAAATAAACAACGTTTTGATTAGCGGATTGGGTGGATCTGGTATTGGCGGAACTATCGTGTCCCAGCTAACCGAACAAGAATCTGCAGTGCCAATCAATGTAAACAAGGAATACGCTATTCCCGCCTATGTCAATGAGAATACCCTGGTGATTATTTCAAGCTATTCGGGCAATACAGAGGAAACRCTGAGTGCAATGAAGCAGGCTTGCGAACGCAATGCTGAAATTATCTGTATCACMTCTGGTGGAGAGGTCCTCCGGATGGCYGAAGAGCACAACTTAAATCGCATTRTRATTCCCGGAGGCATGCCACCCAGRGCCTGCCTGGGGTATTCGTTTACACAACTGTTCTTTGCGCTCTCCCACTATGGCATAATTGGAAACGATTTTATTGAMGAAATTGGCAAAGGTATAACCCTGYTGAGGGARGAAGAAGAGCATATCCATCARGTTTCGAAAGATCTTGCAAAAGCGATTCACAATACAACMCCMGTCATTTACACGGCTGCRAATTATGAGGGAGTYGGAATTCGYTTGAGGCAGCAACTCAACGAAAACTCAAAGCAATTGTGCTGGCACCAGGTATTTCCAGAAATGAATCACAATGARCTSGTCGGTTGGAAAAGTGGCARTGAATCCTTGTCGGTCCTGGTGCTCAGAAACAGCTCRGACTACGAACGCACACAAACCCGGTTTGACACTTGCAAAGGGATCTTTTCAAGGTACACTTCCAATGTTACCGAGGTCTTATCAAAAGGCAATTCYGARATTGAAAAAACGCTTTACCTGATTCATTTKGGRGACTGGCTGTCCTGGTATCTATCCGAGYTAAACGGKGCAGATGCTATGGAAATWGAAGTGATCGAGTATCTGAAATCAGAACTGTCTAAAACCTGATACTTTGGTCCCTCSCAAACAAACGGTCCATTTTCAGGATCTCGGCTTGATTGACTACAAAGAGTGCTGGGATTACCAGGAGAGRCTCTTTTCTGAGATYGTTGAGACRAAAATTRCCAATCGAAAGGTTGGGCAAAGYGAACAAACACACACAAGTAACTACCTGATMTTTTGCGAGCATCCCCATGTGTACACCATGGGTAAAACCGGTTCGGAAGACCATTTGCTTTTAAACCAAAAGGAATTTGATGAGCTCGGCCTGGMTTACTATAAAATAAACAGGGGTGGTGAYGTCACTTATCACGGACCTGGTCAAATAGTAGGTTATCCAATTTTGGACCTGGATCACTTCTTTACAGATATYGGCAAATACCTGCGCCTGATTGAGGAAACCATTATTCAAACCCTTGCACATTATGGCCTGGAAGGGGACCGAATAAAGGGCRCAACAGGTGTTTGGCTCGATGTAAATAAACCAACYGCCCGAAAAATATGTGCCATTGGAGTGAGAACGAGCAGATGGGTCACCATGCATGGATTTGCATTCAATGTTGATACCCAGCTCAATTACTTTGATAACATTATTCCTTGTGGTATAGCTGACAAAGCAGTAACCTCTCTGAGTAAAGAGTTGAACAGAAAAGTAAATATGAATGAAGTAAAAGAATTACTGAAGAGCAACTTCGCTGATTTATTTGAAGTTCTATTGGAACCCAGCTCCRCAGTRACTATCTAATTATTACAAACGATAAATGACTAAGAAACGAGGTAAGTGGCTATTGGGTTTTGTCATCCTGCTCAAYGTCGCAATAATCGCTACAGGTAAAACCTACCTGTATAAGGGTGTAGCGAACACCTATCTCAAAGGCAAGAAAGGTGCGGATATAGATGAGTACCGGATTTTTGCCAATAGAGAAGTAAAAACCGGAACACATCAACCCTGGCCTGAGGGACCGGACTACAATAAAATCGATCTCCCAAAAGAGTTGAGAGAGGAGCTGGAGGAACTGAAGTCTGTTGCTTACCTGATTATCGTCAACGATTCAATTCGAGCGGAAGAATACTGGGAAGGGTACAGCAGCGACTCATATACCAACTCCTTTTCCATGGCAAAGACGATTATAAGCATGCTCACCGGCATCGCAATAAAGGAGGGTAAGATCAAGAGTGTAGATCAGAAGATTGGCGACTTTTTAGAAGACTTTGCAGAGGGAGAAAACAATAAGGTAACGGTAAAGCATCTGCTAACCATGAGTTCTGGTATTAATTTTAGTGAAAACTATACCAATCCATTGGGATTTATGGCTCAGGCATATTTCGGTACTGATCTGAGAGAGTTGGTGACAACCAAGGAAAATGTTGAAGAACCCGGGGTTGTGTTTGAGTATCTAAGCGGGAACACCATTCTTCTATCTCTGGTCTTAGAAAAAGCGACGGGACAATCAGTGAGYGACTACGCCAGYGAGAAAYTGTGGAAGCCCYTRGGCACCAAAAATGCCGCCTTCTGGAGTCTGGATGATGATGGTGGGGTTGAGAAAGCCTATTGTTGYTTCAATTCCAACGCRAGAGATTTTGCCCGGCTGGGGCARCTCTATCTCAAGAATGGCAATTGGAAGGAGAAACAGATCGTACCAGCAGATTTTGTCGCTGCATCAATCATCCCTGCCGATCTGGTTGAAAAAGACAATGGAGAAAAGCTCAAAAGGTATGGATACTCCTGGTGGATGTGTGATTACCGCAATGACCATGTGTACCTCGCCGAAGGCTACAAAGGACAATATATTGTTGTAATCCCCAGCAAGAATGCCGTAATCGTACGGCTTGCACGAACGCGTGCAAAAGAAAAGATACAGCGTCTTCCAAAAGATTTATTCAGCTACTTAGATCATGTAATGGATACGTACTGATCTACATTTGAAGCACTGTCCTGCCGCTCATTCTTAGTCGTGCATCAGATAGCGTTCATCCTCCCAACCCAGGATTCCATCAATAGTTACTGTAGATATTTGATGGTAGTTGTTCCTCGCTTTTTTGTAAATGTTGATGCCCACCTTCTTATTGAATTCAGTCTTCGCAAGCTCTTTGTATATAGGTGCCAGAAATTTTCTCCGGCCAACTTTTACCAGGAAGTCTTCCAGCTCATCATAGCCAACCTCATAGTTGTTTCTGATCACATGTATAAACCAGGCTGCGATAATCTCAGAATTGTTTGAGTTGCTTAGGTCAAATGTTTTGTCCAGATCCCCCATTTTATCTTCACTTATTTCATTCGGTAAATGACGCAAAAAATGCAACCACTCATGGGTTGACCATTCCTCAGCCTCAAGCGCCCCTGCATTTCCMCCTTTGGTCCATCTTAAAACTGCATCGTCAACTACTTCAAACCGCTCCGACTTAACCAAAGGACAATTGTCAGGTAGCCCCGGTCCATACACCCATTTATCAATGGCTATCTTTTCAGCCAAAGCCGAATCATCCTTGATCAAGGTTTCTTGCATGTACGCCAGGAACTTCTCTGACGACATTGACTGAAACGCAAACTTGTCGAAATAACCCCTTAGGAATTCATCCCAGCGCTCCCTTCCAACCGCTTCTTCAATCACCTGAAGAAAAAGGGCTCCTTTTTCATAGGCAATATCAGCAAGAGCCTCATCAGGATCTCTACCATCCAGATCCAACTTCAAATGTGTGTCAGGATTGGTCTCTCCCATTATTTCAATTGTACTCTGTAGATCCTGGTAACCAATCAAGCGCAACATACGCGTATATGAAGCTCCATAAAGTTCTTCCATTATTCGCCGCTCTAAATAGACCGTAAATCCTTCATTGATCCAGAAGTCGTTCCATGTAGCGCTGGTTACCAGATTGCCTGACCAGGAATGCGATAATTCATGTGCAACAACGCTTACCAATGATCTGTCTCCAGCAATGATGGTAGGTGTCGCAAAGGTGATCCTTGGATTCTCCATTCCACCAAAAGGAAAACTCGGTGGCAGCACAATCAGATCATATCTTTCCCACCTGTACGGTCCATATAGCTTTTCTACCGCATCCATCATCTCCTCCAACTCTCCAAACTCTTCWGCTGCTGCATCCACCACTGAGGCCTCCGCATAAACACCAGATCTCGGCCCTATAGATTTGAAACCAAAGTCGCCTACTGCCATGGCCAATAAATAAGCGGGAATAGGCTGTTTCATTTCAAAATTGTAAATGCCGTTAGCGCTTTTTTCCTGGGGATTCGAGGCACTCATTACAACCATCAGCTCTTTCGGAACTTCTACCCTTGCACTATATGTAAATCTAATTCCGGGACTATCCTGGGTTGGAATCCAGGATCTTGCATATGTAGGCTCAGAYTGGGTATACAAGAAKGGTTGGSCTTTCTCCACYGTTTGCTGAGGACTCAACCAYTGCAGGGCSATTGCCTCAGGCCTSGTAGAATAATAAATGTTAACYACTTCTGTTTCRGGATCAATCGCTATTTCAAGCTTCCTRCCCATAAAATCCTTGTAGCCAACCAAGGCAAATTCGGTTTCTYTKCCCTCYTCCCCAATSGTRACACTTTCAATRTCAATCTGCTTGGTRTCAAARAAGATCTTRTTKACMYCRGCGTGGTTTRYRATCTGATATGTAGCCTTTCCAGAGATCTTCTTGYTTGCGAAATTAACCTTAATGTCSAGGTCAAGATGCGTAACAACYGCCTCAYYAGGCMGTGCATAAGTATACTGGTCTATTGCGTYCATGTYGTRTTCTGCATTTTCCATTTCCTCACTACCAACCTTCCGCTGGTCATCTTCCTGATTACAGGACACCAAAATACCCAGYAACAGAATATATATTAAAGAATGGGAAATTCTAGCTAAATTTGGTATACACATGTTAAGCAGGGGTTTTGATTTAAGGGCTGSCTGCCCGAACARTTCAGGCGGGCAAATGTACAAGAATAAGGCGCAGCATACAAAGCATTTTGTTGAAGTCCCATGCTTTACGATTCCCAGAACTAAACGCGTGAATTSAATTGTGTCAAATGTGATTTGAACCAAAATTCTATTTTTGCATCCTCRAAAYAATTGACAGAAAGAAYATTTTYCATTTATGCCTAAAGCCAAGTAYGTATATCAAGACCTGCTAGATAGACAGATAAGGGTTACCAATATGGTTGGMTATGCCATTGTYGCTGTTTTCGGAGTTATCTTTCTCGTCTCAAAGTTCATTTTTAGTATCGAGCATCCATTAATTAACATTACCGGCGGCTTTTTAGTTGCCAGCCTCGCCAACTTGTTGCTGTATAGGCTCCACAAAAAAATATTTCTAACCTATCAGTTCATCATTGTCATGACCTTTATGGTGATCCTGATAATGTCGTGGTATTCAGGAGGCCTCAGAAGTCCCGCTATTTTCATGCTGACCACTGTTCCTGTTGCGGCATTTTCGACAAGTCAGAAGCAGGGTGTTGCCTGGTCCGTAACTGTCTTTATTGCTATCATAGTAACGCTGCTGTGTGATTCAATGCTGCCTGAATCAATTATTGCAGAACAACATCAGCTCCGATTTTCATTTATTCTTCTCCTTCTCGTGATCGGAATCATTGTTATGCTCTCTTACCTGGTAAACGAATCGGCATTTTCGACACATCGAAAACTTGATAGGGACAGAAAACAACTTGAAGATAAATCCATCCGCCTTGAGAATTTGACGACTCTCTTAAATTACTCGAATGACCTGATGTGTATTATTGAACAGGAYAMCTTAATGATAAATGATCTTAACCCCGTGTTCAAACTACATTTGGGCTATGAGTTATCGGAAGTTAGGGGTAAGCACATGGTGGATTTTATCAAGGGTGAAGATGGAACACCAGATTTGGAAAAGGATTTGAAATCTTTACAAGATGATCAKGTCTATGAATTTTCCTGTACAATGCTGAGTAAGTCCGGAGCTGAAACTGTTTTCCATTGGGTAGCTATTGCTAAAAACGGCATAATACACGCCAGCGCCAGAATGAATATCTGCTAACTTGTAATTTACGATGCTCGACCACATAAATCTCGATAAAATTCTCTTCCTGGATATTGAGACTGTTCCTGCCTACAAGGAATACGAAGAGGTCGACGAGGAATCAAGGTCATTTTGGGAGCGAAAAGCGTCGTTCCTGGCAAAAGCGGAGACGGACACAGCAGAAGTTTTATACGARCGAGCTGGCATTTACGCTGAATTTGGCAAGATTATATGTATTTCCGTGGGCTATTTAGTCTYTACYGAAGGAAGCGAGAGGTCTTTTCGCCTCAAATCGTTTTATGGCGATGATGAGAAGGAGGTATTGGAACCGTTTATAGCGCTCCTCAATAAATACTACGGTGATGGAATGCACTTATTATGCGCTCATAATGGAAAAGAATTTGACTTTCCATATCTGGCGAGGAGAATACTGATCAATGGATTTTCGCTGCCTTCMATGTTARATATYGCAGGCAAAAAACCATGGGAAGTTGAACATCTSGATACCATGGTATTGTGGAAGTTCGGCGACTTTAAAAATTACACCTCTCTTGCTTTACTGGCCCATGTTTTTAAGATTCCTACACCAAAAGACGATATGGATGGAAGTGATGTAGCCCGGGTATATTGGGAAGAGAATGGTTTGGAGCGCATCGTGGAATATTGCCAAAAGGATGTTCTGACYATTGCGCAACTTTTATTGAAGTTTAGAGGAGAACCTCTGATAAAGCARGAAAATATWATTCTTCCGGAAGCGAAGGAARTGCAYRAAGGAGGCCTGTCGAAGGATTTATCTGCGAATAACAATTAATAGTCTAAAAAGTCTCCGATAATATGTTAAATATTGSTAAATAGCACTGTTCAAATTGGGTGATTGATTATATAGATGGAAGGACAAAACTTACTTGAAATACGAAACCTTGTTACTCAATTCTTCACGGAGGATGAAACAGTCACAGCGGTTAATGATGTGAGCTTCACCCTCAAAAAAGGTGAAACCATAGGTATAGTTGGTGAGTCTGGGTCAGGTAAGTCTGTCACATCACTCTCGGCCATGAGATTGATTACCGAGCCGCCTGGAAAAATTGTGGCTGGTCAGATCATGTACCAGACCAGAGGTGGTGAGATCATTGACCTTTTAAGAATTTCGGAACGGGAAATGAGAGCGTATCGTGGCAATGAGATCTCCATGATCTTCCAGGAGCCCATGACCTCGCTAAATCCGGTTTACACATGCGGTAACCAGGTTATGGAGGCTATTATTCTGCACCAAAAAGTATCTTCAAGCCTGGCTAAGTCAATGACTTTGGACCTGTTCGAGCKTGTTAAGTTGCCGGATCCAAATCGGGTTCTCAATGCCTWTCCCCACGAACTTTCCGGGGGYCAAAAGCAACGGGTAATGATTGCCATGGCRATGTCATGTGATCCCAGGGTTCTAATTGCCGATGARCCGACTACAGCTCTGGATGTGACCGTGCAAAAGACCATTCTGGACTTAATGCAGAAGCTGCAACAAGAGCATGACATGGGTATTCTTTTTATTACCCACGATTTAGGAGTAATTGCTGAATTGGCAGATAGGGTAGTGGTCATGTATAAAGGCAAAATTGTAGAGCAAGGAGAYGTATTGGAKATCTTTTCAAACCCRCAACATCCTTATACYAAAGGATTGCTTGCCTGCAGGCCACCSATGAACAAAAGATTACAATGGCTTCCAACWGTTTCAGATTTTATGGAAACAGAYGCTTCKGGAAAGGTYAARGAGGGCGACAAAACAATTGCCGATGTCATTAATAAATTTGTAGTAACTCCGGAAGAGCGAAAACAAGCACACGAAGTGCTCTATAAAAAGGAGCCTCTACTTCAGGTTAAAAATTTAAAAACCTACTTCCCAATCACTTCTGGCTTTTTTGGCAAGGTAAAGGATTATGTCAAAGCTGTAGATGATGTGAGTTTTGATTTGTTTCCTGGAGAAACACTGGGGCTGGTAGGAGAATCGGGCTGCGGTAAAACCACTTTAGGGCGCTCTATATTAAGGCTGGAAGAACCGATGAGCGGAGAGATTATTTACGGAGGCACYGATAYAATGAAGCTCTCAAAATCAGAGTTAAGGAGCCTTAGAAAAGAAGTTCAGATAATATTTCAAGATCCTTATTCGTCTCTTAATCCGCGAATAACTATAGGAGAGGCAATTATCGAACCGATGAATGTGCACGGAATACTGGCTTCACCTAAAGAAAGAAAAGATCGGGTAATCGAAATACTGGAACGGGTGAAGATGGATGCTGCACATTACTACCGATATCCGCACGAATTTTCGGGGGGACAGCGCCAGAGAATTTGCATCGCCAGAGCTATTGCGTTAAATCCAAAATTCATAATCTGCGACGAGTCGGTCTCCGCGCTGGACGTATCTATTCAAGCTCAGGTGCTCAATCTGCTCAATGAATTGCGGGAAGATTATGGGTTTACCTATCTATTTATTTCTCATGACCTGGGGGTCGTTAAGTTTATGTCTGACAGGATGATTGTAATGAAAGAAGGTAAAATCAAGGAGATCGGTAACGCCGATGACATCTATGAAAATCCTTCAACTGATTACACAAAGAGCCTCATCGAGGCAATCCCTAAAGGGCAGGTTGAGGATATTAAAGCGGCACGAGAAGCTAAGAGGCTTGGCAAACAAAGCGTCTGAATCTGTTCGCGCTGCGGAACGATGTGATTGAAATAATATTTATTTTACWCAGCTTATCCTTTCGTCAATCTCTACAATAAAAACGCATTGAACGCTGGTCTGGCCTCAATTGTTAATCACCGGTATTTACCTGTACTGCTCTCCACCCTGATCTTTCTGGGTTGCTTAATCTCCGCGTCAATGTCGCATACTTCAGAAAACCTACAGTTGCTCATTACTTCTGATTCAGAAGGCTACTTTCAGTATTTACCCTACTTTTTTATCAAAGGGGATCTTCATCGGCTTCCATACGCCATTGGTTTACCCAACGGCAACACCCTAAACCTTTACCATATTGGAGTAGCGATCTTACAAGCGCCTTTCTTCCTGCTAGCCCACCTTTACGCCYTGCTGTTCAATATTGAACCTACRGGGTTTACCAGGCCCTATTTGCTTAGCATYTTTGYTGCGGCAGCCAGCTATCTCTCAATCGCTTGCTATATGCTGACAGTARTGATCAGCAAGAACTTTGGTCGTTTAGTAGCCATAAYRAGTGTTTCACTTATTYTTCTCGCCACCAATCTTCTGTACTACTCWTCACACGAAGCMGGAATGTCTCATGTRTAYTCTTTCTTCTTATTCACTTTATTTATTTCCAATCTTGACARAWGCCTCAAAAAYCYGTCAGCAARGCGAAGTATTTACCTGGGATTGAYATTGGGATTGATYRCTATTGTCAGRCCAAGCAATTTGATAGTGGGAATTTGCATACCAMTGTGGGGYGTATMTTCGATTAAAGAATTTRAAGAGCGTTTGGYATTTCTAATAAGCAAGCCCCTAARYCTTCTTTTATTTGGGTTGTCTCTGGGGGTSGCACTTTTACCACAGCTTCTCTATTGGAAGTTGGTCACTGGTGATTTCTTCGTATTTAGCTATGGTCWGGTTGGKCAGGGCTTYAACTGGGGAAGTCCAGAGCTRTTAAATGTATTATTYAGCCCYCAGAACGGMTGGTTGATCTATAGCCCCATTATGCTCTTCTCTCTGGTTGGTTTGGCAATCACTTCAAAGAACATGACGTTTAACAGCTATGCAATTCTGCCAATCATCTTAATCACRTATTATATTTTTTCGAGCTGGTGGGCCTGGTGGTTTGGAGCCGCTTATGGGCACAGAGCGTTTATAGACTATTATCCCTTTTTGCTATTCCCGCTGGCGTTTGTAATTCAACGGTTACTCGACATGCCCAGTCTAACCATAAAGTACCTTATGGGATCACTTTTTATCTTCTTTATCTATCTCAATATCAGGATGACCTTTCTATACAATCCTCCATGGGATGGTCCTGATTKKRKWTKKARMRRWTRMMWWRWYWTYWTTAAACAGGTATTCTTTATCTGATTTACAGGCCCCGGAAGAGGTTGTACTTGAGAATGCAGTAAATCGCCCAAATGCCATCCTTCCAGTTAATCTTTTTACCCTCTTCATAGGTTCTTCCGTAATAGGATATCCCTACCTCATAAATCCTGATCCCAGCGATCCTGGCGACTTTYGCCGTTACYTCKGGCTCAAAACCAAAGCGTTTCTCTCTTARYGTTAAACTTTTAAGCACATCAGMCCTGAATAATTTATAGCATGTCTCCATATCTGTCAGGTTCAGGTTTGAGAACATATTGGAAAGAAACGTCAGGAATTTGTTGCCCAGGGAGTGCCAGAAAAATAAAATTCGATGTGGATTGCTACCCATAAACCGGGATCCATATACYACATCTGCGAAATCYGCCAACAYGGGTTTGAGAAGATCATTGTACTCYYTRGGATCGTATTCCAAATCCGCATCCTGGATAATGATGTAATCACCCGTAGCAGCAGCAATACCTTTGTGGATAGCCGCTCCCTTGCCAGCATTTTTTTCACATGTAATTGTTCGAATGCTTAAATCCGGGTGGGATTGTTGAAAGTCACCCACCYTTTTCAGSGTACCGTCGGAAGAGCAGTCATCAACGATTAGCAGTTSTTTTTGCATGCCATTTACCAACTCCACATCATTTATCCTATCTAAAATGAGTTGTATTGTAGCCTCCTCGTTATAGGCGGGAATTACAATCGAYAATAGYTCTTTACCCTGTTCTGTCATAAGATCATTATCATATAGCCTTCGCCTCCATGTACTGTTTCCTTAAAACCCTTCTCATCACCTTATTGGAKGCGGTGCGAGGCAAATTATCKATATCAACCACATCCTCAATTTTAAAAAGGGGGTTGAGTTTTTCTCTAATTKCATTTTGAAATTCCATCCTGAGTTYTTCAAGGTTGACTTCATCCTTTTCGGTTACAACRTAGATCACAAGCTGACTTGGGCCACCRKCCTSGYTGGMMACRGCAATYGCMGCYGTTTCCACCACYGRRYCCAGTTTATTGAGYACSCGCTCYARCTCAATTGAACTRATCTTGATCCCTCCMAGGTTCATGGTRTCATCCACSCGYCCRTGCGCCCTGTAAAATCCAGAKGATGTAATGGCTATCTCATCTCCATGTCTTCTCAATTTCATCGAATCAACTTTAGGCGCATCTTCAAAATACACTTTGTGATGATCCTGGTTGAGCAGTTCAATGGATAAGCCSRGCGAYATTCCACTTATGAAYACTTCTCCCTGATTYGTTTCATTGCCCAATTCATCCAATACGTGAAAATTCAAACCCATGCAAGGTGTGGTAAAGTARGAAGGGGCAGCCRGCTGCAGCATTGACCCCGACAAATAACCRCCACCAATTTCAGTWCCGCCACAGTATTCAATAACCGGCTTGTAACCYGCTTTTGCCATKAGCCAAAACATATCSTCWGCATTRGAACTTTCACCGGTAGAGCTGAAATTSTTGATRTGCGTCCAATCAATCCCYTYCAGAGCGTTGCTGCTTTTCCACTGTTTGACCATGCTTGGAACTACGCCAAGCATCGTCACCCTGGCATCCCGAACAAACTCACCAAATTCCCGCCCCATCGGSGCACCATAATAYAGGGCAATCGAAGCCTTGTTCAGTARTGAAGCAAAAATCAACCAAGGYCCCATCATCCAGCCCAGGTTGGTCGGCCACGCCACYACGTCCCCRGATTGAATATTGTGATGAAAATATCCATCAGATGCACACTTAACCGGCGTGGTGTGGTTCCATGGGATCGCTTTGGGATCTCCTGTTGTGCCACTTGAAAATAAGATGTTAATGTGATCCTGTGGAGAACGTTGTACAGAAGAGAACTTRTCATCCTCACTCAAAAAATCYGACCAYTCCAGGTGCCCTTCGTCCAACGAAACCAGCAAGGAGTCACCGGCTGGTATAACCACAACATCCCTGGCAYTCGCCTTTAAAATCTTCTCATAAAGCGGCAATTTTTTACCCGCTCTTAACAATACATCCTGCGTAAACACAATCTTAGCATCGGCTATTTCCAGCCGCTTTTGTATCTCWACCGGGGCCAGGCTRTCTGGAATCGACACTACGGCACAGCCGGCCATCACAGAACCCAAATATATCGCAACAGATTCAGCTGTCATGACCATATCAATTGCCACCGCATCTCCAGGCGTTAAACCATAGTCCCGCAATCCATTGGCTACCCTGTTGCTYAACTCCCTTAAATCTCCGAAGGTCCATTGTTCTATACTRCCCCCTTCAGGCTGGTAAGTGATGGCGATMTCACYCACTTCCCTRTTGAAGCAGCTRTCRGCRATGTTCATTCTGGCRYCWGRGAACCARCCYGGATTTTCMGGATCATCWGAYMKACAYAYATCRCTGTATTCTTYMGAKAATTCAATRTCCAATRTGGYCGTTAGYTCWTSCCAAAACTCACGRGAATGACTATTTGACCAGGCATGCAATGYGGAATAATCATCTAAACCCAATTTTGAATAMGTCTTATATGCATTGGTTTCCTTAATCTCCTCATCGTTTGGTATCCAGACAGGTCTTGGCTCTTCACCYTCCCAACCTTCGTACACAYAATCAAAAACAGATCTGTGTACTTCATAGGTCATTTCAGGTGACAAAATCTCTTTGGAGATGATTGACCATGCTTGCGGCTGTGCATGCCGGTCCAAAACAGATACAACCCGGGATTGAATTTGACTGGCTGTATCGCTATCCAACCCATTTAGGCACAATTGATCAATTAAAGATGTSMKSSRAKMMAWTRMYCRAATGNRMYSAKKTKKSYCASSYMGMTTRYWGSKYTSSMKRWRAWTGTACCNNNTGSMGYKSMAWYMRMYRYWYMRMTYSGAGGCCGGNRWMAYRTYGMMYTTAWCMKYCAATGAATAGCCCAGCGACTCATCCGCGTAAACTTTTTGCATATAAAGYGCCCACACGGGTAATGCCATRTTTGCTCCCTGCCCCAAACTTAACCTCCTAAAGTGAACAGCGCGATCCTCACAACCWACCCAGASTCCTGAAACCAGGTTGGGTGTCACTCCTAAAAACCAGCCATCCGAATAATTCTGTGTGGTTCCGGTCTTTCCGGCAATATTTCCTCTCAGTTTATATTTGAAACGCAACCGTACGGCTGTACCTATTCTTTTCTCAGCTTCTTCATCATATACACCRTCYACAACTCCCTTGAGCATATGTACCATCAGAGATGCTGTTTCTTCACTCATTGCCTCTACCTTCCTTGGGATAAACTCCTCCAGGATATTGCCCTTACTATCCTCAATTCTTGTAACAATAATAGGTTCTGTCCAAACACCCTTATTWGCAAATGTGCTATACGCTCCCACCATTTCATATACCGACAGATCAGAGGTACCCAGACAGAGAGAGGGAACTGTATCCAAATGACTCTGTATCCCCATGTTTTTGGCCATTTTAATAACCGCRGAAGGGCCAAATTGCTTCATAACGTAWGCRGTCATAGAGTTTATAGAATTGGCGAGCCCAAACTTTAACGACAGCATAAGYCCATCAAACTCATTACCGGAATTTCTGGGCGTCCAGGGTTTYAACAGTCCSCGTTCCCCYTTTTCAAATGTTACAGGAACATTGGGAATCTTCATACACGGAGACCATTTAGCATCCATCGCCACTGTATARACAAACGGTTTGAAGGTTGAGCCCACCTGTCGTTTGGCRWACTTCACATGGTCRTATTGAAAATGCTTATAGTTAATTCCTCCTACCCAGGCCTTTACATGCCCSGTGTGGGGATCCATCGACATAAARCCTGCATGCAGGAAATACTTATAATATAGGATCGAGTCCATTGGGCTCATAACTGTATCAACTTCCCCTTGTGCTGAATACACTCGCATCTTCACYGGAGTATCAAAAATTATATCAATGGAATCTTTCGGGATTACCCGGTTCCTGTAATGACARTCGCCRGCAGAGCACTCGAAATAATTCACRCCYTTGACCTTTAACGCACTCACATAATTCCCTCTTCGTCCRCAGTTTCCACATTCTCGTCCRACTAACACATTGTACCTCTTGGATCTTTTTTTGTCCMCGTTCATGCTGTTCTCAATTTCCTTACTCGTCAGCCKGTAAAACGGCGCGTTTTTGACTCCCTTCCAGTGTCTGAAGAACTGCCCCTGCAATTCTCCYCCCAGGTGTTCAGCAACAGCCYGTTCGGCGTAGCCYTGTAATCTTGAGTCAAGAGTCGTGTAAATTTTAAGGCCATCYTTGTATAGATTATAYCGCTCGYTTGATTCAGGCTTSTTGTGCTCCTGACACCATTTATTGATCCTGGACCTCAGGTACTCTCTGAAATAGGTGGCCTTCCCCGAGCTATGGTCTTGCGCAGTATAACTGAGTTCAATGGGTAAAACGGCCAGGGAGTCGAACYTTGTTTCCGAAAGGAAATCATACTTTYTCATCTGGCYTAAYACGGTATTCCGACGYWGCATAGATCTCTCGGGATTTCTCTTGGGATTGTAAAAGGAGGGMGCCTTAAGCAACCCTACAAGAACGGCTGCCTCCTGTACTTCCAGRGAATCCTGTGTSGTGTTAAAAAAAGTTCTGGTTGCAGATTTAATTCCATAGGAATGACTACCGAAGGGTACCGTATTCAGATACATGGCAAGAATTTCCTCTTTGGTATAACTTCTTTCCAATTGTGCGGCAATGATCCACTCCTTCAGTTTTCTAACCACCAATTCTATTTTGGAGAGGTCCTTACGCGGAAATAGATTCTTTGCCAACTGCTGGGTTATTGTRCTGCCACCWCCGGCACTTTGCCGCAAAATGATCGTRCGTACCAATACGCGCCCAAGTCCSCGCAAATCAAYACCTGAATGCTCATGAAATCTTATGTCTTCRGTACAAATTAGYGCATTGAYCAAATTGGGAGATAGGTCTTCATAACKAACATTGGAYCTGTTCTCAATRAAGTAATTGCCCAASAGYTGTCCATCTGAGGAGTAGACTTCAGTTGCAATATTGCTATTGGGGTTTTCAAGTTCTTCAAATCTTGGCAGGCTACCGAACATACCCGCGGCAACYGTCCAMAAAAGCAAGCAAAATCCACCCACCCCGCCAATCGTAATCAGCCAGAACCAAACAACCCATTTTCTATATCTGCTACGACCCTCCATGGTTAAACCAACGTAACGTTYTCAATTATTCTTGTCGCTCAATTCGGATACCTACATCCATGATTTCCGGAAGGCTTTCRATTTGGGCTCTCTGGCCACTTCGCTGTGCTTGTTCGTAAGARAATGTATATCTRCCTAAAATCGGAAATCGAACCCCGCTCCTGTARAGTATTTGATTGTCCCAAATATCACCCAAACCACTTCCGAGCCACCCCTCTTGATCAGCCAATAGACACTCGACCGTATCCCTGCTGGTTTTCCCATTTGGGAAAGTTGTTGTTATGAACATGAACAGATTAGAAAAAGCATATTCACCGCTATTTCTAATATTAATGTAAATATTATGTGGAGTTACCGAGTCCGCAATCTCAACTTGAAAGGATATYGTATCCAATACATTCCACCTGCCTTTACTTATACCCCTGTTTTCTTCAAATACTCTATTCGTGTCACAGGATGCAAACAGCAAGACCAACGCCGCYGCAATCATCCACTGACTCCCAACCATTTTGAAGATTGAAGCAAATCTTCTCATGCGGGTTGTTTTTCCCGTTTTAACAGAGCCGCAATCTTCATCGAAAGATCSAGRAACAAAATTCTTGGRTTCGCATTCCGCTCAATGTTGAAATAGGCSGTATCCAGCAAGTCAGCAAAATCCAGACAATTGCCCGAGTGAACAAAGGGCGCGAAGTTTTTAACGAAGACCCTRTCATCTCCYTCAATACCRACAAGAKTGTCAATKCGATAATTCAACAACAACGACTGCCTTACCATRCCRGCRCAAAATTGAAGAAACGTTTTCTGCCTTTCTCKMCCYARCTTGGCAATGACCTCTATCCAATCMGCCRCATTAATCCAATCYGATTTAAARCAGTATCGCATCCAGTTTTGAAATTGCGCACTGTTAAACTCCCGKGTCTCATTTGATTTCAGCAAACGCAAAGCTTCAGTATAATTTCCTCCGGACTGTTTTGCCAGGTGTTTAGCTTCCGATTCTCCAATTCCATGTTTTGCCTTAAGCGCATTCGACAATGCATCACTTTCGATTCTCTTTAACTTGACTATCTGGGTTCGAGACAGAATGGTCTTTAGTATTTGTTCTTGATTTTCCGCGATTAAGAGAAAGAGTGTTTTTGCAGGGGGCTCCTCCAWTATTTTCAGGAGTTTAGGCGCCGCTGCATGAAATAATCGTTCAGGACGCCAAATGATCATCACCTTATACTCAGATTCATACGATTTTAAACTGAGCCTTTTGATAACGTCGTTACAATCCTCAACGTTAATATATCCCTGCTTGTTATCAATACCAATTTCCGAATACCACTGACCAAGACTTATATAAGCGTTTTCGCAAATCGCGCTGCGCCACTTTTGAATAAACTTAGCACTTGTCGCTTTGGGAACTTCCTTGGTACTGTTAATTGGATAAATGAAGTGCARATCAGGATGAGCCAGTTTTTGATACTTGATACACGAAGCACATTTACCGCATGAATCCATTTCTTGTCGATTACCGCAAGATATGTATTGTGCATAAGCGATTGCCATCGCCAGGTTTCCGGAACCTTCAGGACCCAGAAAAAGCTGAGCGTGGCTAACACGGCTGTCAGCAACCGTTGAGACCAACCTCTGCTTGGTCGTATCCTGGCCAATTACCTCTGAAAATAACATGAAGAATCCGTTTTGTGAGGGTGGTCAAAGATAAGAACATAGTTGCATAATTACGTTAACAAATTATGGCCTCCCATTGTTGTTTTTATYAAACAAAATTGGTCTTGAATGCTGGATACTTTGTGCTCCTGGATTTGAGRGTCTATATACCTCAAGAATGGGGCAYCCCYGCAAAGCSRSRARAGATGAATSYMWCYGRTANNCTTTACCAAAATCTGAAAATCAGGATACAATAAATAAACAATAACTTCGCGTCGTGAAAATGATTGAAACAATTGATTTTCAAGATAAGAAAGTCCTCATTCGAGTCGATTTCAATGTGCCGTTGAATGAAGCACTGGAGATAACAGACGATACGMGAATGCGGGCAGCACTGCCTACAATCAGGCACGTTCTTGAGGCGGGTGGMAAGGCTATYCTAATGTCTCATTTGGGGCGTCCTGAAAACGGATATCAAGATCGCYTYTCATTGAGTCACCTGGTCAGCCACTTACAGAAACTAACSGGAGTTGCAGTCACATTCGCCAACAAYTGCATTGGTCCGGAGACCCAGGAAATTTGTGCAAATTCTTCAGTGAACGAAATTGTTCTGTTGGAAAATTTACGATTCCACAAGGAGGAACAGCAGGGTGATCAAGAATTTGCAAAAGCCCTTTCAACACTCGGGGAAATCTATATAAATGACGCCTTTGGTACTGCACACAGGGCACATGCGTCTACTGCCGTTATAGCCCAATATTTTTCTCAGTCCAAAATGTTCGGATACCTGATGCGACAGGAGCTTGAGAACTTAGAAAGGGTGCTGGACAATCCCGTACATCCTGTAACTGCCATTTTGGGAGGAGCCAAAATAGCGGGCAAAATTGAAACGATCAAGCGGTTGATGAGCGTAGTGGACAACATTGTTATTGGAGGCGGTATGAGTTATACCTTCATTAAGGCTAAGGGTGGCGCAGTGGGCAACTCGCTCGTTGATTCCGAAAAAATACCTGTGGCTAAGGAAATAATCGATACTGCTGAAGAACAAAATGTAACATTACACTTCCCCGTAGATTCACTGATTTCCCAGGAATTCTCCAATGAAGGTCCTGTTGAAACATCCGATATTTACAATATTCCGGATGGCTGGATTGGACTTGATATCGGTGCCGAAAGCCTCCAGCGATTTAAGGAGGTAATACGCGGCTCGAAAACAATATTGTGGAACGGCCCCATGGGTGTATTTGAAATGTCCAATTTTCAAACGGGAAGTAAGGGAGTTGCGGACGCCATAGCGGATGCCACGGCCAATGGCGCCTATTCCTTAATTGGGGGAGGAGATTCCGTTGCTGCAATCAATCAATTTGGTCTATCTGACCAGGTTAGCTACCTATCGACGGGCGGAGGTGCGTTGCTGGAATATGTTGAGGGCAAATCTCTACCGGGAGTCGAGTCGATTTTACACTAGTGCCATGTCAAGTGTCTCGTCTGGGATAAGCTTGACTTGATACTAATATTTCCTTACTGGTTTTTCTCACCAGCTTTTTTGCATCCGGTGCAATAGTGGGGATTAATTCACCCATCGGTCCATACAAAATCGATTTGTTTTTTTCCTTTTGGGG